>JANXXV010000228.1 GCA_025350445.1 Bryobacteraceae bacterium
GGTTAATCTGCAGATTCCAGCCGCTACGACGGCCGGAAGGCATTCGGTGGTGGTTCGCTCATTGGATCAGAAGGTGGCTACTCAGGCGGCTAATATTACGGTGGTGAAATACGCTCCGGCGGTCCTGGTGGACACAGCCACGCTGAACGCCCTGGTTTTTCACCAGGACGGAACGCCGGTGAACCAATCCAATCCCGCCCAGCGCGACGAGCCGATTGTGATGTATGCCATCGGGCTCGGTCCTACGAAAGGCGCGACGATCACTACCGGCAAGCCGACCCCCGCGAGTCCACTTTCCGTCACCGACAAGGCGGAGGTTTTCTTCGGAGATCCGAAGATTAAGGAAGCCGGAATTATTGTGGATTGGAGCGGGCTTGTGCCGGGATCGATTGGGTTGTATCAACTGAACCTCCGGGTGCCCGGGGCGCATTTGAGGGGCGACGCGCTGCCCGCGCTCATCCGGATTGGCGGCGTGGATAGCGCCAAGACGGGACCCGCGGTTCCGCATATCGCCGTGGATTAGGCTGCTGCCGCTGAACGGAAAGCCTCCCGGTCTCCCTGCCACAACGGCCACGGTGGAGCCAACGTAATGGGTCGAGTTCAAATATGCTTCCGCCGGTAACCTCGCTGAGCATGTTCAAGGTGTTTCTGCTTGCTGCGGCGGTTCTTGCCGCGCAGGAGAAGTCGATGGACTGTTCGCACGTTGCAGCCACTCAGACCCCGGCTGCACGCGGCCCCGTTGGATAAGGGCCGGCCAAGCTCCCACTTACGGCTGCCTCGACCGCATGCCCGCACTGCAGCAACGGCTCTTCTCCCTCTTCGTTCTCCAGGGATTCCTTCTCGTAATCCGAGAGGTCTTACGAAACACTACCTGCGAAATACAAAAGTTCCCGCTAGTGTGGTGTCCACGAATTAGCTGGACAGATCGAATACTAGGGTTTCGGGCAAAATCTGCGTTAACCGGCGTTGATCGGGAGCTCATAATGGACGGCGCAGAATTATTGGCCGCAGATGGACGCCGATAAACGCGGATTGTGGGGTGAACCCCTACCGTGAGTTATAACTTGGCCTGTCCAGCTATTTCTTGGACACTACACTCGTGTCCTGTCCCTTGTAAGAGTTGACGACGGGCGCAAGAGCGCTCGCCGAGGGGGCGCGCGCAGACAAGGTGTCTGCCCCACCTTGCGCCCAGTAGCATTTTGTAAAGAATTAGCCGGGACGGCACACTAGGGAGCTTTCAGTCCAGGTAATCCGCCGAGCGATCCCGCGTTCCGGACGGCGCGCAGGATCGCCTCGGCGACTGCTTCCGCGGCGGCAATTCCCAGCGCGTTGAAGTCGGCCTGTTCGGTACCCGCCGATAGCGCAATGGCTATATCGCCGTCGCTCAAGGTGTTCACCGGCGAGATGGTCCGCACCACGCCATGTTGGCTGAGTTGCGCCAGCCGCGTCGCCTGCACCTTCGTCAGCCCCACATTCGTCGCCACAACCACCAGCGTCGTGTTGCCGTTCTTAAAGCCCGCCCGCGCACCCAGCTTGATGGCATCCGCACTGTTCAGGAATTCCCTTGACTCGCGGGACTTGCGGGTGCCGGCCAGAATCTTGCCGCTATGGTAATCGATGATGTCGCCCACGGCGTTGACGACGGCCAGCGCGGCAACGCGCACCGGCGAGTTTGCTCCGCCCAAAGCGACCGTGTACGATCCCACTCCGCCTTTCATCGCCTGGGCCATTCCGAACACCTTTCCAACGCTTGCTCCCGTTCCGGCTCCGACGTTCCCTTCTTTCACCGGGCCATCCGTGGCGGCCGCGGCCGCCGCCTCACCCATCTCGCGATTGGGCCGCACATGCGACTTTCCAATCCCCAGATCGTACAAGATCGCTCCCGGAACAATCGGTACGCGCGCATGGCCGGTATCGAAACCCACGCCTTTGTGCTCCAGAAATTTGCGCACGCCGGAGACCGCCTCCAGACCGAATGCGCTTCCGCCCGCGAACACTACACCATGAATATGCGCCGTAAGATGCAGCGGGCTCAAGACGTCGAACTCTTCGGTTCCGGTGGCAAACCCGCGGATATCTCCGCCCGCCACCGCGCCGCCTTCGCACAGGATTGCCGTGCAGCCCGTGATCGCCTCATAGTCGGAGGCGTGACCCACGCGGATTCCCGGAATGTCGGTCAGGCCCTTCATCGGGTTAATTGCCAGCGAAATGGCGACGGTATGCTAGCATTTGATACGAGGCAGATGTCGATTGCTCGACTTTTTTAAACGGCCCATTCTTGCACTGCAAGACTTTTTCATTTTAACCGGCCGGGCACTCCGGAACATCTTCCGCAGCCCTCATTATACAGACGACATCCTGTTGCAGATGGACGTCATCGGTGTCGGCAGTCTGCCGATCGTAATCCTCACCGGCGGATTCAGCGGCGCGGTCATGGCGCTGCAGATGTCGCGGGCGCTGGCAACCTACGGAGCCACCGGCCAAGTCGGCCAGATTGTGGCCATCACTCTGGTGCGTGAACTTGGTCCTGTTCTAAGCGCTCTGCTGGTAGCGGGCCGAAGCGGGTCCGGGATGGCCAGCGAGCTGGGGTCGATGAAGGTCACCGAACAAATCGATGCGATGCGCGCCCTGGGCACCGATCCCATCCAGAAGCTTGTGACGCCGCGGCTTCTGGCTACCGCCATCATGTTGCCGCTCTTGACGATCATCTCGGATCTGGTGGGCCTGGCCGGGGGATTTCTGGTCAGTAACTTAACGTTAAGCACCACCGCCAGCCAATATTGGAACACCGCGTATCGGGCCTTGGTGTGGAACGACTTGGCCCAAGGATTGATAAAGCCATTCGTGTTCGGAATGGTGATTGCGTTGGTAGGTTGTTTTTACGGCCTGCGCACTTCCGGCGGCACCCAGGGAGTCGGCTTGGCGACCACAAAAGCGGTGGTCGTCGCGTCCGTTTGGATCTTCGTCATTACGTTTTTCATTACGCAGATTTTCGTTAATCAACAATAGATGCAATGTCCGACACCACGCCGCAATCCGTTCTTCGATTTGAGCACGTGTCCGTTGCGTTTGGAGATACCGTGGCGTTGAACGACGTCTCCTTCGATTTGACGGCGGGCGGCACCAGGATTATCTATGGAGCGGCCGGCAGCGGCAAGTCGGTGATGTTGAAAATCGCTCTTGGGTTGCTGAAGCCGAACTCGGGTCGAGTCTTCGTTTTTGGACAGGATACGACGGATCTCAAGGAAAAGGATCTATTCCCGATACGGAGCAAGATGGGGGTCCTTTTTCAGGAAGGCGGACTGTTCGATTCAATGACGATTGAAGACAACGTCTCATACCCGTTGGAGAATGCCATCACCCCGCCGAACGGTAAAGCGCGAATACCGGAAGATCAAATCCTGGATCGGGTTCGCGAGGCGCTTCGATTCGTCGAACTGGAACAAACGCTGGCCAAGTTTCCAAGCGAACTCTCCGGAGGCATGCGGCGTCGCGCCGGAATCGCGCGGGCGACGGTGAACGAGCCGCCGCTGATGCTATACGACTCGCCGACGGCCGGACTGGATCCAATCACCGCTAACATGATCATCGCGCTTATTATCAAAGCGCGCGATACGAAGAATACGACGTCGATGATCGTGACCCACCGCTACCAGGACGGGCAATTGCTCGCTAACTTCCGCTACAATCCCGAGAGAGGCCGCCTGGAGCGAAGCGGGCAGAATGGCGACGGGGTTTGCGCGCGTACAACGTTCATGGTTTTCGGCGAAGGGCGGTTGGTTTTTGAAGGGACGCAGGATGAACTGGATCGCTCGGCCGATCCGTATATTTCAAAATTCAAGGCGGTAAAACCGTGAGACGGAGTCTATGCCATCGGCAGAAAAAGTAGGCTGGGCAGGGTTGCGGGTGGGTATCATGGCGATGGTGGCCATGGCCATTCTCGCCGTGATGATTTTTCTCCTCACCGGAGAGACGAAGATCTTTTCGAAAGATGAGGTCATTTATACGTATATGGACGATTCAGCGGCGTTGGCCAAGGGGGCGCCGGTACGTTTGAACGGCATTCTTGCCGGGAAGGTCAAAGACGTGGCGTTGTCCGGAGAACGGACGCCGTTGCGGATCATCCGCATTTCGCTCGAGGTCGACAAGAAAATGCTGCCGCTCATTCCGGTGGATTCCGTCGCCGCCATAAGCGCGGAGAACGTTCTTGGCACCAAGTACATCAACATCAAGAAAGGACTAGCTGCCGTAGCGGTGCAGCCTGGCGCCGAAATCAAGAGCCTGGACACGCGTGAGTTCGATGAAGTGGTGCAACAGAGCTATTCGCTTCTGACCTCGCTGCAGGGAATTGTGAAGCGGGTGGACACCATTGTCGGCTTGGTGGAAGTGGGCCAGGGCAGCATTGGAAAACTGTTGGTGGATGAAACACTCTATAACAAGATTCTGGCGATCGTAACCGAAGGACAGAAAATCACAGCCGCCCTGACGACAGACAAAGGAACCATCGGCAAGCTGATTTACGACGACAAGCTGTATACCGATGTGCGCGGGTCGCTTGCCAAGGTTGACAGCCTGCTCGCGGATTTGCAGCAAGGCAAAGGCACCGCCGGCAAACTGCTGAAGGACGATGCGCTCTATGCCGACACCCGCAAATCCGTCGCCGAACTCAATAAGCTGATAGCGGATTTGAACGCAGGCAAAGGTACCGCCGGAAAACTGCTGAAGAGCGAAGAATTGCACGATCAACTGAAGGCATCCATCGGCAGGGTGGACTTGATGCTCGACAAGATCAACGCCGGGCAGGGCACGCTTGGGCAACTGCTGGTGAATCCGCAGCTCTACGACTCGGTCAACGGAGCGACTCGTGAGTTGAATGGGCTTTTGAAGGACTTTCGGGCCAATCCCAAGAAGTTCCTGCACATCAAACTGGGCCTCTTTTGAAGCAACTGGTAGTCAACGCCGATGATTTCGGTTTCACGCGCGACGTGAACCGGGGAATCGTGAAAGCCCATACCAGCGGAATTCTGACGGCAACTACCTTGATGGCCAACGGAGAGGCATTCGCCGATGCCGTGGAGTTGGGCCGCGAGAACCCGTCGCTCGATATTGGCTGCCACCTGGTGTTAATCGGGGGCCACTCGCTGCTGGATCACGACCGCCGGTTTCCAGTTACGGCCGGGGAGTTGGCGCGGGCGGTGCTGCTTCGCCGGCTTCATCCCTACGACGAGTTCCGTGCCCAGATCGAGAAGATCCTCGCGGCCGGTATCGTGCCAACCCACCTCGATACGCACAAGCACACCCATCTGCTGCCTAGGGTATTAAATGCCGTGGCGCGGCTGTCTGAAGAATTTTCTATCCGCTGGGTTCGGCGGCCGTTCGACTTTCCCATAAGCGCTTCCCCGCAAGGGATTCCAGCGCTGAAGCGGATGACGAGCCGGTCATTTCAGTTGGTCCGCCGCCGCTTCCATCGCGTGCTGGAGCAACATGGCTGCCGGACGACCGATCACTTTGCCGGGTTCCAGATCACCGGGCGTTTCCGGGCAAAGGAGCTGGAATCGCTATTTCGCCAGTTGCCGGAAGGGAGCACCGAGTTCATGTGCCATCCCGGATTCTGCACTGCGGAATTGGCCTCCGCGCCCACCCGGCTGAAAGAAAGCCGTGAGCGGGAATTGGACGCACTGACCGACCCCCTGATGCGGCTGGTGCTAGGCGAACTGGGGGTAACAATCGTGAACTACAGGGATCTGGGCTAGCGCACTCTTCCAAATAAAGTACTTGCTACTTTGTTCGTTTGAGAGTATTCTTCTCTCATGGCATCGGTGCAGCAGATTCGCGCCCTTTCGGCGGAGCCGGTTTCCTTGCACACCCATGCAATGGATAATCTCCGGTTCATCCGCGAGACTATGGAAAGGGCTGGGCCGTTTACCGGCGTCCCGGGCTGGGGCGGTGTGGCGATGGGAGCGTCGGCTATTCTGGCTGCGGCGATCGGTCATCCGCAGGGGCCGAACGGCTGGCTGGTCACCTGGCTGCTGGAAGCGGTAATCGCATTTACGATCGGTGGATTCGCGATGGAGCGCAAAGCGCGCAAAGTACACATGTCGCTGTTCTCTCCGCCGGGCCGAAAATTTGTACTTGGTTTCGCGCCACCGTTGCTGATGGGTGGGTTGGTAACTCTGGTTCTATACCGCGCCGGCGTTCCAGCATTGGTTCCGGGGATGTGGCTCTGCCTCTACGGCACCGGAATCGTCACCGGCGGTGCTTTTTCTATCCGGATCGTTCCTGTGATGGGCTTTTCGTTCGTCATATTGGGCGGTTGTGCTTTCTTTTTCCCGCCCGTGTGGAACGACGTGTTTCTGGCGGCGGGATTCGGCGGGCTGCACGTTCTTTTCGGAACGGTGATCGCAAGGAGGTACGGTGGCTAAACAATCCGCTGCGCAAAAGCCCCTGGTTGACAAGCTGGAAGCAGGGGCCCCAGTCAATCGTCCCGCGAAAGTGGACCGGTTGATCCACGAACGCGTCCGGTTGGCAATCGTTAGTGCGCTGGCTGTCAACCCGTCGCTGACGTTCAGCGATTTGAAGAAGCTGCTGAATACATCCGACGGAAACGTGAGTGTGCACGCAAGGAAACTGGAAGAAGCGGAGTACATTACCGCGACAAAATCGTTCGAAGGCCGGGTGCCCCGCACCGAATACCGGCTCACCACGGCGGGACGGCGGGCGTTTGAGAAATATCTGAATCACATGGAAGCGCTAATCCACGCCATGCGCGAGAAATAAACGGGCATTTTTTTAACCTTTCACTTTATGACAACAAGTACTTTTCATGTCGCGATCATCATGGACGGAAACGGCCGTTGGGCGGCGGATCGCGCTCTTCCGCGCATTGCGGGCCACCGCAAAGGCGCTGACGCCGTTCGCAGAACCGTGGAGACTGCGCCGGGTTGCGGGATTGGCGTGCTGACCCTGTACGCATTCTCTTCAGACAACTGGCGGCGTCCACCGGATGAAGTAAACGCCATCATGCGGCTGTTCCGGATCTATCTGGAGCGGGAGGTGGAGCGATGCGCCGCGAGCGGAGTGAGGCTGAGCGTAATCGGCCGGCGCGACCGCTTGCCCGCCGGCGTGGTGGCTGCCATCGTGTCGGCGGAGGCTGCTACCAGGGATTGCGGAGCACTGCATCTCCGGCTGGCGGTCGATTATTCTTCGCGCGATGAAATGGTTCGAGCGGCCCAGGCGTGCGGCGCGGCGGGAGACTGGTCCCGCGATGCATTGAGCGCGGGGGTCGGACCTGACGTGGACTTGTTGATCCGGACGAGCGGTGAGCAGCGGCTGAGCGATTTCCTGCTTTGGGAATGTGCCTATGCCGAGATGTTGTTCATCGAGCGGCGGTGGCCCGACTTCGGCGCCAGGGATCTGGAAGACGCCGTTCTCTGGTTCCGTTCGCGGGACCGGCGATACGGCGCTATTCCAGCGGCCATTCCGGCGGCAATTCCCACAATCGGACTTGCAGCGCGATGATCAGACCCGATACAGTCAGAACGTATGAAACGAAGGACATTCCTGAAAGTCAGCACGGGAGGATCTCTGGCAATGGCGATGCCTCTGAGCGCGGCGGAGTCGAAGAAATCGATTATTGAGTTGCGTCAGTTCCAATTACGCAACACGGTCGACGGCATGGGGCCTCGCAGTATCGAGCATTTAAGCAAGTCCTATCTGCCCGCGCTGCGCCGGGCCGGTTCCGGACCAGTCGGATTGTTCAACAGTCTGATCTCGGCGGAAAGCCCGTACGTACTGGTTCTTTCGAGCTTTCCTTCCGTGGCGGCTTGGGACGAGGCGCACGACAAACTGAGAAAGGACAAGCAGTTCGAAAAGGAACGAGATGCTTATCGCGCCGGCGGGCCGGGTTACGTGCGGATGGAAACCATGTTGCTACGCGGTTTCGACAGCGTGCCCGATATTGTGATTCCGCCCCGGGACGACAAGCGGGCGCCGCGGATTTTCGAGCTGCGCACTTACGAATCTAACAACATCGATACGTTGAAACGTAAAGTCGGGATGTTCAACGACGGCGAGATTGGCATCTTCCGGCGGCTGAACATGCTGCCTGTGTTCTTTGGCGAAACGATTGTGGGCAGGAATATGCCGAACCTGACGTACATGTTGGCATTCGACGATTTGGCGGCGCGCGAGAAATCCTGGAAGGCCTTCGGCGGCGATCCCGAGTGGCAGAAAATGAGAGCGCAACCGGGTTTGACCGATCCTGAAATCGTTTCCAACATCAGCAATTCGATCGTTCAACCGCTCCCGCAGTCTGAGATCCGCTAAGGGGAAGCTCATCGCTCGAAGCGCTTGCTTGTGCGCGGTTCCAATGTTCGCCTAAACCAGGCCGCAAACGGTGGGGATTCCCTCTGCGTGAGATCGAGATCGAGCGTGGGGCCGCTCGAGATTCGAGGTGCGGGCTGGCGCGGGCCGCAGATTTTATTGCATTAAGGACACTGGCTACGCTACCATGGTTCTGCGGGGTGGAGCAGTCTGGTAGCTCGTTGGGCTCATAACCCAAAGGTCGAAGGTTCAAATCCTTCCCCCGCAACCAAAAAGATACATCTACTTTGGAGCGGCGGTTTCCAGTCGATCACTCTTTCCCCCTCGCCTCCCCATTGTGGGCCCTGAACATATGTGCCCACCGTGCGTTATACAGGTGCTCCCACTTCCGTTGCACATCCGCTGAATCGGGCAAGCCCCTGACCCGAGCCAATTCCATCCCTGCCGCTTCTTCTTGTTCTTTCAAAGAAGCGCAAGTCGGACACGCTTCCTGCGGATCGACGGACTCCGACTCGGGACGCTGCAAGGCCTCGATCTCTGAGAATCGAGCCAGAGCGCATTGTTCACACACCACTACGGTTCCGCCGTCGGACTGAAGCCGCCGCTTTATCGCATCGCTAACAACGACCTTCCTTCCGCACAGCCCACAGGGGCGATCCCATGCGTGATAGTGCCGGGAGCGGAAACGATCATCGTTGCTGACCCACAAGGGGCAGATGATTGGTTCGACCATGTTCGGATTCGTCTAAGCCTCTATCGTATCGAAATCAAGCCCATGGTCAATCCAACTCTGCATCGACATCCGGAACCCGAAGATCTACAGGCTTTATCAAGGCAATACGGAAGGGTAGCCTGAGTGCGTTCGGGGCGTTGCAGTCCCCCGCAACCAAAAGATATATCTACTTCTCCTGCCTTGTCCAGCGGTAAAATAAGCCCATGAGCAGTGCACGATACATCCATTGGCAAGACCAAGGAATGTGGCTCGGCTACTTTGAGTTATTTCCTGACTACTTGACCCAAGGCGAGACGTTGGCGGAACTTGAGGCCAACCTTCGTGATCTGTATCGGGACCTGACGGGTGGCGAGATTCCGGGCATCCGGCGGGTCGCCGAACTGACCGTCGGATGAAGCGAACGGACCTGATCCGAAAGCTGGAAGAAGCGGGATCCAAGTTTGTTCGGCACGGTGGAAATCACGACTGGTAGAGTACTCCGAGGTCCGGCATTTCTCAGCGGATACCACGGCACCGCGAGATCAACGAGTTTCTCGCAAGGCACATTCTGAAGAAGCTCGCACCCTAACGCCGGGCGTAAACAACATGAGGAATTGAAGCGTGAGCGCTTTCGCAGTGTTGCACTCCCCGCAACCCAAAAGCCGAATTCCGGGCGCTCTCACCGTACCCGTGCAACAGGCTCCACTCCCATCTGCGATGTAGTAGCCTTTTCTTCCTTCGACTTGCGGTACCACGCTAATGTGCCGTCCCGGCTAATTCTTTACAACATGCTACTGGTCGCAAGGTGGGGCAGACACCTTCTGCGCGCGACCCCTCGGCGATCGCTGTCGCGCCCGTCGTCAACTCTTTCGAGGTACAGGACACTAATTCGCCGAGGTGCTTACCTTGTTCGGCCTTCGCCCTCTGAACGACTGATCTCTCCGGGAGTTGGTGCAGCTCGCCGCCTTCGAGCGTAAAGTCTCCTAGAGGGTGCAAATGAGATGTCAGCGTATTTCGATACTCACCACACTGCCGGGTTCCATCTCGGCAGAAATTCGCCGCATCCGCCAGTTGCCCTTCGAGTGATTCCCGTTGGCGGCGCGAGTCCGCTTCCTTACTTGACATTGCCCGGGCACGTTGACGACTCGGCGTCATGTTCGAAAGATAATTCATTCCGCCGGTCGTGCCGGCAGAACTTCAACATCGGGAGGCCTCGGCGGTGCTTGAGGACGGGTTCCCTCCGATGGCCGCTTGGATCTGTGTCGAGTTCAGCCAAATCCCCGATCTCCGCGTCGTGTCCGCGAATCTCCACAGGGGTAAATCACGATTTCGACGCTCGGCGGACTGCGCGCCGTGATCGTCAGTTGAGTGAGTCTTCGCCTGGTTGCTTTCCTTGCCTGTGGCGCTTGAACGACGAAAGCACACAAACTTTCGGCCCCGCGAATGCCACTACTCTACCTTGCTTGGACAAACTGAGGCACGCGAGCCTTGTCCACTCCGGCAGAATTCGCCGGCGCCACAGAGGCCCGACGAGGCGTCCGGCGCAGTCCGGGGGACCTCCCCACCGCCGGGGTTAAGCAACGATCGCGGTCAGATGGAAGACGTTTGCCGTCAGGTCCCGATCTCCTTCCACTTCAATCCGTGCCCGGGCGGACTCTCGATCAATGCCCTTTGTGAAAAGACGCCAGGCTAGTTCCTGCGGTATCGTCACCCGGGCCGCGACGTCCGCCGCCGGTTGTTTCACTAGCTCCCACCCGGCTGATTCTCTTGACAGAAACCATCGTCCTCCGCATTCGCCCGAAATT
>JANXXV010000241.1 GCA_025350445.1 Bryobacteraceae bacterium
TGTATGATCGACATCACCAAAGATATCCAATCCCTGACCACTTTCCGCCGCCGGTCGGGTGATTTCATGAAGCAGCTCAAAAAGAGCAAGCGGCCGATAATCCTTACCGTAAAGGGCAAGGCTGCGGCAATTGTGCAGGACGCGGAATCCTATCAGCGCCTGCTGGATATTGCAGCGCGTGCAGACGCCCGCGAAGGCATCCGGCAGGGGCTGGATGAGGCGAAGGCGGGACTAGGCCAGGATGCCGAGGAATTCTTCGCTGAATTCGAAGCAGTGCATGGCATAGCGCGTTAAAATTATGCTGCGTGCCCAGCGCGATCTTGCCGGCATCTATGGGTGGATCGAGGCGGAGTCGCCGGACTTAAAGACGCCATACGTAGCCTGTGTAAAAGCCCCGGCCGCTCTCCGGCAGTGCCCGAGAATAAGGACGTGCGGCGCCTTCTATACGGCAGAAAGCCGCATGTTTTCCGTATCATCTACCGGATCATGGAGAAGCAGAAACAGGTTGAGGTTCTCCATGTCCGTCATGGGGCAAGGGCAGAATTCAATCAGTAGGATCTCATATTGTGAATGACGTCCAACCGTGCCTTTTCTCCGGAGCTTTACAGAAGCTCTCCGCCGGAGCGGAATCCGATTGTGTTGCCGCCGAAGCGGATGGGGGCCGAAAATTTTTCCGCGGCTTCGCCGCGTTCCTCAACTCTCTACCAAGCGCGTGAGCATTGTGTAAGTAAAGGGAAAAGGGAAAAGAACAAAGGGAAGTTAATCCCCCACACACCGGAAGCCGATAACGTCGTCATGCTCGGCAGGCTCGTCCCTGACACGGTACGACGCGCGCGGGAGCCTGGCAACACTGTCCCAGGAACCGCCGCGCAGCGCGTTGCTATCGCCATGAGGCGGACCCGTGGGGTCCGTTAGCTCAGCACCGGAGTAGGCGCCGTAGTGATCGGCCGTCCATTCCCAAACGTTCCCGATCATGTCGTACAGGCCGTAACCGTTGGCCGCCTTCTGGGCCACGACATGAAAGGTGCTTTGTGCGTTTCCCGAATGCCACGCGATACTGTTGAGATCCCCATAGAGGGCACCTGTGGTTTCGGCACGCGCGGCATACTCCCATTGGGCTTCCGTCGGCAGTCGGCCCCCAATCCAAGTGCAGAAACTCTTTGCATCGTTCCAAGCGACGTTCACCATCGGCATTTTACCGTTGGCCCAACCGGGGTTCAGCGTTGTTTCGCTCGGCATTCTCTGGGCAGTCGCAGCGGTGTACCGGCGATAGGCTTCCACCGTGACTTCTGTTTGTCCCAGCCAGAACCCACGGGAGATGGTAACCCGATGAACAGGTTTTTCTCTTGAGTCGTCACATTCCCCGTCGCCCGGAGAACAGCCCATCTGGAAGCTTCCAGCGGGAATGAAAGCATAGCGTTGTCCGTCCTTCGAATTGGTTTTGACGTCGCCCTTTATCGGACGGTTGTCTGGAACGGCGTTTGGCACGATAGCCACCGGGGCAGCGGGAACGTCGATCGTCTTGACGTCGGCTTTCTTCGGAAGCTTGTCTGGCAAAGCGGCCGGCACGGTAGCCACCGGAACAGCGGCGACCTCAGTCGGTTTGGCGTCGCCTTTCTTCGGTGGCTTGTCTGGCGCAGCGGCAGGCACAGTAGCCACCGGAACAGCGGGAGCCTCAGCCGGTTTGACGTCGACTTTCTTCGGTGGCTTGTCTGGCACAGCCTCTGGCACCGTGGCCCCGGGAATAACGGGAATCTCAGTCGTTCGGCCCGGCCAAAAAAACAGCACACTACCAGCGAGCAATCCTACTGTGACGACACCTATCACGGCCGCTCTTCTCGACGGAGCAGGATTCTTGAAAGTCTTAGGAAGAGCCGGATCGAGCGAAGGTGTTGGACCGCCCTTGCTCTCCAAGCTCCCCGCAAGTGCCCGGATGAACTCGCTGCAAGTGGCATAGCGCCCCACGGCAAGCTTCGCCATTGCCTTCTGGAATACCGGCGAGCACTCCCGAGGCAAAGCCGGATTCACCTTGTGTATCGGTTCCGGTTCGTCGTTCATAATCCGCAGCATCAGAGTATGAACAGCCTCCGCTTCAAACGGCTTGCGTCCACCCAGCAACTCATAAGCCATCACAGCCAACGAGAACTGATCGGCTCTTCCATCCACCTT
>JANXXV010000947.1 GCA_025350445.1 Bryobacteraceae bacterium
TACCGCGCGCGCGATACAGTAATTGGCCGCACGGTGGCGGTGAAGATTCTGACGCCGCAGGGCTGTGCCGATGCCGAGGCGAAGGCGCGGTTTCTGTTGGAAGCGCAGATGTCCGGCAATGTCGAGCACGACAACATCATCAAGATTTACGATTACGGCGAAGAGCAGGGCCGGCCGTTCATCGTGATGGAGTTTCTGGTTGGCCAGGACCTGCGCGACGCCATCAAGAACGGTCAAACCGGCGATCTGGAAGGCAAGCTGCGCATCGCACTGCAGATCGCGCGGGCACTGGAATACGTCCATTCGCGTAAGATCATCCATCGCGATATTAAGCCGGAAAACATCCACCTGGATGCAGCCGGCAAGGCGAAGCTGATGGACTTCGGCATCGCTAAGGCCGAAGGGCTCACCATGACGCGCGCGGGCTTCGCGCTAGGCACGCCGTATTACATGGCGCCGGAGCAGGTGTTGGGTGAATCGGTTACGGATGCGGTGGACGTTTATGCATTCGGCATTCTGTTTTACGAATTGCTTACCGGCGATAAGCCGGTGAAGGGCGAATCGGTGGAGCGGTTGTTCTACGCAATTCTGAACGAGCCCTTGAATGCGGAGCCGTTGCGGCAGGCTTCGGTGCCGCAGCCGATCATCGATTTCGTCCTTCGCTGTACGGCGAAGAAGGCGCTGGACCGCTATCCCAGCTTCACCGCTGTAGCGGCCGAACTGCAGAAATTCCTGAAAAAGCCCGATCCGGTGGCGGCGGTGATGGTGGAACCGCGGCGCAAGAGCGGCAAACTGGTGGCCATTGTGCTGGCGTCCCTGGTTCTGGCGGGCGTAGGCGGCGCGGTCTGGTGGGCTTGGCCGAAGCCGAAACCGGTGCTCCCGGTGACCATCACCACAACCACGGGGCCGATGATGCTGGTGTCGGCCGGACGCTTTCTTTACGGGCAGGACAAACGGGCCACCATTGTGCCGGATTTTTACGTCGACCGTTCCGAAGTGAGCAATTTTCACTACGCGAAGTTCTGCCAGGACACGGGCCACGCGTTACCAGAGAACTTTCCTCAGGATCGGCCCGGCTTACCGGTGGTGAACGTGACGATTGTGGATGCGCAAGCGTTCGCAAAGTGGGCGAAGAAGCGGCTGCCGAATTCCCAGGAGTGGGAGAAGGCGGCACGCGGTATCGACGGCCGTACTTTTCCGTGGGGCGATCAGGCGGAACCCGGCCGTGCGAATGTTTCCGACAATCCGAAGACGCCAAATCCGCAACTGGAGCCCGTGAATTCCTTCTTTGAAGGCGAAAGTCCGTTCAAGACTTTGCAGATGGCGGGGAATGCGCTCGAGTACGTGGATGATCAGATTACGCCCAGCGCGGCGGCGGTGCAACAGTTCGCCACGGTGCTGAATCCGCCGGCGATGGTGAATGAGCCTTGGTACAGCGTGAAGGGCGGATCGTTTGCAAAGCCGTTGGCGGCCGCGGTTAGCTATGAGTGGATTCCGATTCCGGCGCGGTATTCGGCGGCCGATATCGGCTTTCGATGCGTGCGCAGCGTGCAGCTTGGCGAGTAACGCGATTGGACAACTGCACCAATCCCCCGTCGTATTTTCTGCACCGCACCAGTTCCATCTCCGTTTCCGGATAGGACTGCGAAGACGGCGGAGTTCCGCTGCCTGGCAGCCGGGGGGTGAATATGGATTCCACGCCGTCCCGGATACCGGACGCTTTTGTGGTAGCGAATTCGTAGTTCCTCATGTCCGGATAGAATGCTTTTTCGTGTGCCGCCCGCTGCGTGTTGTTGAGGGTCTTGCGGCCCATGACCTCTACATGCACAGACTCAAAAAACTGCCGCCGGCCATGGGCGAGGCCGATAAAAAACCAATCCACTCACGGCATCCTTACGGCAGAGGAATCGATCCCGGCCATTCGCCCGCAGGTAGTTGATGCGCCGCATTGAAGAGCACGCTTTCGCGATTGATATATGGTTCGCGGCATTGCTTTCCCGCGCGAAGTGTTGATATGCTCTACACACAACGCTGAATCGCTAAGAAAGGGGTATCCATGTTGCTTCGCCTTGTTTCAATTTTTATTGCCGTCTCACTGTCGGTCAGCGCTCAGGATTTTCGTGCCACGCTACAGGGCACTGTCACCGATCCGCAAGCCGCGAACGTAGGCAACGCGACCGTCGT
>JANXXV010000086.1 GCA_025350445.1 Bryobacteraceae bacterium
AACCATGACGTTCACCACCGCGGCTTTTGACCGAAGCAGCTCATGGCTGTTTGAAGCCTCCCCCTACAGGACGGCTCCGAAGGGTCCACCTTCATCTTTCGCACAGCATGGCGCTTTCGCGCCTTCTTGACACAACCTCCCCCACCGCCGGTGGCGTCTCAACCATTAGGTGGGCTTGACAACTATGCTAAATCCGCCCAAACTTACACCAAGGGGTGGGTCTATGTTTCACGTTTGGGAACGTGCTTTCGTAAGTGTCTTGGCTCTCACGCTAATTCTCTCCCTACCACTGGCGGCGCAAAATGCCGCGCTGGTGGGAACGGCAAAAGATTCGACTGGCGCTGTAATTCCCGGTACAAACGTCACGCTGACAAATCGCGATACCAGCGTCAGCCAATCCGTTGAAACCGACCCGGCCGGCAACTACGAATTCCCTTTCGTCAAGTCCGGCAACTATTCCCTTCGAGCGGAACAGAAAGGCTTCAAAACGTTTGTACAGACCGGCCTGACCCTGGCAGTCTCGCAGCGCTTGCGCATGGACGCGACCATGGAGGTGGGCGAAGCCAGTACCACCGTCACGATTCAGGCCGAGGCACCGGGCGTCCAGACCGAAACCTCCGCGTTAGGGGAAGTAGTCACTACCCGGAAAATCTCAGAAATTCCGCTCAACGGTCGCTTCTTTCTGGACCTGGCGCTGCTCACCGCCGGCACCGTCGCGCCGAGTACGAATAACCGCACCTTCCTAGCCGTGCCCAGCGGAATTGGGATGTCCGGAATCAATGCGTCCGGCACACGGGAAGATTCCACCAACTACATGTTCGATGGAATCAACCTGAGCGACATGGTACAAAACCAGATCACGTTTCAGCCGAACATCGAATCCATTCAGGAATTCAAAGTGGTGACCAACGCGTTCTCGGCCGAATACGGACGGAACGCGGGAATCATCATCACTGGAGTTTCCAAATCGGGTACGAACCGCCTGCACGGAAGCGTCTTCGAATTTGTGCGCAACGAAGTGTTTGACGCCAAGAACTATTTCGATCCGGCCGGCTCAATTCTCCCATTCAAGCGCAACATCTACGGCTATAGCCTTGGCGGCCCCATCATCAGGAACCGCACCTTCTTCTTCACCAGTTATGAAGGACGCGAGGGACGCGAAGTGGCTTCGTTGAAAACGCAGGTTCCCACTCCGGCCCAGCGCGCCGCTGTCACAAATCCCGTCGTGCTGAAACTGCTGCCGCTGATCCCGGCCGCAAACGATTCGACAGGCGTGTTTTTTGTCGGCTCCGCTCCGCGCAAGCGGGAACTGAACCAGTTCACCGGCCGCATCGATCACAGCTTTAATTCGAACAATTTCCTCTTCGGCAGTTTCATCTCGAATCGCGACAGCCGGTCTGAGCCGACCCTGCAAGGGAATAACCTGCCGGGCTTTGGCGACGACCGCCCAGCTAAGCGCGAAATCCTGTCTCTCGGCTACACGCGCGTGATTTCGCCCAGCATTACGAATGAACTGCGAGCTGGGCTAAATCGCGTGCTGATCTCCTTCAACCCCGCGTTTAAGGCGACTCCGGACAGTGCCGGCATTACTTCTCCCTCTTCCGTGTTCCCAGACTTCATCGTCTCCGGCGGAATGGCGTTTGGCGGCATCACCGGGTTTCCCCAAGGGCGCGGCGACACTACTTTCGAATACGCCGACACCGTCTCTTGGACCCGCGGCAAGCATTCCGTTAAGTTCGGCGCTGAATTCCGGCGCTTCCGTAACAACAACAATAACGGCGGTACCGGCGGAACCGTGAACTTCCCCAATCTCGCCGCGTTCCTCGCCGGGGCACCTACATCGGCAACGCAAACTTCGCTGCCCGCCACGCCCGCATTGCGCGTCAGCGCCCTCGGCACTTTTATCCAAGATGACATCAAACTGACTTCGCGCCTGACAATCAACGCCGGAATGCGTTGGGAGTATAACGGCGTGCCTGGCGAAATTCATAACCGCCTGGGTGTTTACGATTTCGCCTCGAACCGGCTAAGTTCGGTAGGCGCCAACGGCATTGAAGGCCCATATAAGAAGCAATTCACTAACTTCGGCCCCCGCCTCGGCTTCGCATACGATCCGTTCGGAGACGGGAAGACGGTGATCCGGACCGGCATTGGACTTTACTACGACCAGCCAGTGACCAACATCGTCACGGGTCTGGGCTCGAACCCGCCCTTTGCGCAGTCCGTCAACAACACCAGCAACGTGAGCATCGCAAACCCTTTCGCCGCGCCTCCGGGGACGGGCAGCGCGCTTAACGCGGTGGATCCCAACTTCAAAAGCGGCCGGGTGCTTTCCTACAACTTCAACATCCAACGCGAGATTTTCAAGACGGTGATTCAAGCGGCCTATGTCGGCAGCCAGGGACGGCATCTGCGTCTGCTGGGCGACTACAACCAGGGCATCAATGCGGTGCGTCCTATCGCCACTTTCCTGAACGGCAATGTGGTGACGGCGGCGTCCAGCATCACCGTGCAGGAATCGGTTTCCAATTCCAATTACAACGGAATGTGGCTCTCGGCAGAGAAGCGTTTCTCGAAGGGGCTCTCCTTCAACGCCTCGTATACTTTTTCAAAGTCTATCGACAACAATTCCGTGGGAAGCTCGAACCCGCAGATTCAGAATTTCTACAACATCGCGGTCGAGCATGCGCGATCCGATTTCGACGCCCGCCATCGCTTCGTGTTGAGCGGCATCTATATGCTGCCGTTCAAAGCCCAGCAAAGCATGGTGAACCGGCTGGTAGAGGGTTGGAGCATTTCGCCCATCGTGAATCTGCAGACCGGGAATCCGTTCAGCCCCATCGTAGCGCTCACGCGTTCCATCACGCCGGGCCAACCGCCGGTGGCGGGCACCATTTACAACAGCGGCAGCCTGCTGGGATTCGACCGTCCGGATGTGGTTCCAGGCCAATCGTTGTATTTGGCGAATCCATCACCGGCGCAGTGGCTCAACCCGCTGGCGTTCGTGCGCCACAATCTTGGATTCGGTAACGCCGGCAGAAACATCCTCACCGCCCCCGGACTGCAAGACATCGACGTCGCCCTTTCGAAGGCCACAACCATCAAAGAAGGAATCCTGGTGCAGTTCCGCGCCGAGGCTTTCAACTTATTCAATCACCCGAACTTCGCGCAACCGCAGAACGCCGTCACCGCAACCACATTCGGCCAGGTCACCTCGACTCGCTCCACACGCGGCGACCTGGGCAGTTCGCGGCAATTGCAACTGGGCATCAAACTGATTTTCTGAACATGTTCAGATTTCTGTTGACGCGGGGAGCTTTTAGCTTTACTCTCTAATTGAACATGTTCAAAAGAACATGATTCCAAGGAGTAAGCGATGTACATTGTCTACAGCTACTTCGCCTATCTGGCCATCAGCCTGGGCGTCACCATCTGGGTGGCCCGAACGTTGCACAAGAACGGCCGCATCTTTTTGGTGGATGCGTTTCACGGAAACACGGATCTGGCGGACTCAGTGAACCATCTGCTGGTGGTCGGCTTCTATCTGATCAACGTCGGCTATGTGACACTGGCACTGCGCACTACAGCGACGCTTTCGAACCTGCGCAAGTCCATCGAACTGCTGAGCGACAAAGTGGGCCTGGTGCTGCTGATCCTCGGACTGATGCACTTCTTCAACCTGTTCCTATTTTCCCGCATGCGGAAACGCGGACAGGCCGCCTTCGAACCACCACCGTTTCCGCCGGATGCTGTTTTGAACATGCCCGGCACAAAATGAAACGGCTCTATGTGCTCTACGACGCCAACTGCGGGCTGTGCACGCGGATCAAGTTCTGGCTAGTCCGGCAGCCCGCCTACGTGGCGATCCATCCAATTCCATTGGGATCGCCACAAGCCGAACGGCTGTTTCCTGCCCTGCCGCAACTTGGGAAATCCGGCGAGCTGGTAGTGATCGGCGACAACGGCGGAGTATACTTTGGGGACCATGCCTGGATCATGTGCCTCTACGCGCTGCGGGAATACCGAGCCACCGCAAAACGCCTGGCAACTCCTGCGCTGCAACCGCTGGCGCGCGCGGCCTTCACGTTCATCTCGCGTTACCGGCATTCCATCTCTCGATGGCTCGGCACGGTGCCTGAAAGCGAAATGCAGCTCATGCTGAAGGACGTGGAGACCCCACGGTGCGTGTCGTGAATAAGCCGGCGAACAAGTCGAAGTCGGAAGAAACCAGGGGCCGCATCCTAGCCGCGGCCCTCCACCTGTTCCGCGAAAACGGCTTCGAACAGACCACCATGCGGGAAGTGGCGCGCGAGGCCGGCGTCGCGCTGGGCTCGGCATACTATTACTTCGAGTCGAAGGAAACCATTGTCATGGCCTTCTACCATGAGGCGCAGGACGCGATGGCCGCCCGGATTGAGGAGGACCTGCCAAAGCAGAAAGGCCTGAAGGCGCGGTTGCGGACCATACTCGACGTCAAGTTTCAACACTTCGAGCCAAACCGAAAGTTTCTGGGCGCTCTGCTGGCGCACACTGCGGATCCGAAGAATCCCCTGTCCCCCTTCAGTGAGCAGACGCGCGACCTGCGGGACAAGGACGCCGCGCAGTTCGCCCAGGCCGTAGAGGGTAGTGGCACGAAGGTGCCGGACGACTTGAAAGGGCACCTGCCGCATCTGCTGTGGATGTTTCAAATGGGCCTGATTCTCTTCTGGATGTACGACCGTTCCGCCGGCCAGAAACGAACGGTGGTGTTAGTGGATAAAAGCCTCGATCTGGTAGTCAGCCTCATCAAATTTTCAGGATTGCCGCTGATGAAGCCCGTGCGGCGGACCGTCCTAGATGTGGTGCGCGCCGTGAGCGGAGACTAACGATGGATGCGTTTCGAGTAAGCGTGATTTGCGGCCTGTGCGGTGTTGCCTCCGAACAGTGGACGTCGGAATCGCCGAAGCCGAAGGAAGCGCCGGATTTCGACACCCGGCCCGGTGAGCCTTTGCGTTCCACGCTCCCCGTGTGGGTGCAGCGCTGTCCGCACTGCGGCTATTGCGCCGACAGCATCTCAAGCATCCACGACAATGCCGTCGATTTCGTTCGCGGGGAAGCATACATAGCGTTGTGGAACGAAAGGTCTCTCCCTGAAAAGACGCGGGAATTCCTCTGTTATGCCGCCATTTTGAGCCATGTGGGGCAACATGCCGACGCGGGCTGGAGCGCGCTGCACGCCGCCTGGGCCTGCGATGACGCGGGCGAGGAAATCGCCGCTATCCTATGCCGGAAACGTGCTATCGCACTTTGGCAGAAAGGGAAGAAAGCAGGACAGCCGTTCGGCGACGATCTGGCGATGGAATATTCGCTAGTTACCGATCTCTACCGGCGGTGCCGTCTCTTTGAAGAGGCCGTGGTAACTTGCTCAGAGGCTCTTGATATGGAGGATCTGCCGCCGATGCTCGAACAATTGCTCCGAAGGGAAAAAGCGCTGATCGATCGCAAAGATCAAAGTCCGCACTCCGTCCGGGAGCTGCTGCAATAGCAATGCGCCGCCGCCGCTTTCTCGGACTCACCGCCGCGGCCTCAATTGCCGCTTTCGCTCAGGCAAAGCGCCCGCGCGTTGCCGCAATCCTCAACGCCTACTATCCCGATTCGCACGCCGACGTGTTCATGGGCAGATTGCTAGGCGGCTACCGGCTGAACGGCAAAAGCTACCAACCGCGAGTCGAAGTGGCCTCGCTCTACGTGGACCAGTTTCCGTTGAAGGATATGGCGCGGGAACAGGCCGAAGAGTATGGAATCAAAATCTATGCCACCGTGGCAGAAGCGCTGCGGCTGGGCGGCAAGACTTTGGCCGTGGACGGCGTGGCCAGTATCGGGGAGCATGGCGACTATCCCCGCAACCCGCGGGGCAACTTTCAATATCCGCGCTGGCGCTATTTTGAGCAGATCGCTAAAGTGTTCCGGGAAGACCGGCGCGTGGTGCCCGTCTACAGCGACAAATACTTCGCCTGCGAATGGGCCGATGCGCAGCGCATGTACGACACAGTCCGCCAGATGAAGATCCCGTTCATGGCCGGTTCCACGGTTCCGCTCACCTGGCGTAGGCCGTCGCTCCAATTCCCGCGCGGCATCCACTTGAAAGAAGCGTTAGCCGTCAGCTATAGCGACTTGGAAGAGCACACCTATCACGCCATCGAACTTTTGCAGGCGATGGTGGAGCGCCGGGCCGGCGGCGAGACAGGGGTAGAGTCGATTCGCTGCGTGGAAGGCCCGGAAGTCTGGGCGATGGCGGACCGGGGCGAGTGGTCGCGCAAGCTGCTGGACGCGGCCCTGGCCACCCGCGTCAACAAAGTGGAAGAAGACCGCAGCGTCCCTCCCCAGGCATTCTTCGTAAAGTATCGCGACGGCCTGAAAGCTACCATCCTGAATCTAAACGGTTTCACGCGCGATTACCTCTTCGCCGCGAGCGAAGCGGGCCAAGCCGAACCGCATGCCTGCTGCGCCTACATCCAGCTTTATAACCACAATCACTGGAGCTTCATGGTGCGCAATTTCGAAGACCTCGTCCTCACAGGCCAAGTGCCAAACCCGGCGGAACGCACGCTTTTGGCTACCGGAATCACTCTCTTTGGTCTGGAATCCAGGCTCCGCGGTCACCAGTGGCTGCCCACGCCGGAGCTCTCAGTTCGATATTAGCCGAGTCAGGCGGGCACCCTCGCCGGCGGCCGAGATCCTGCCCGGCCCTCTTCGAACCCCAATAAAATGCCCGGCCCCCGCACACCAGCCCACCGGTCGTGCTATACTTCGGAGGTCGTAAAATCCCCAGGAAAAACTTCGGAAATGCCTAAGCTAAAGACACACAAAGGTGCGGCCAAACGGTTCAAGAAGACCGGTACGGGCCTGATTGTTCGCGGCCACGCGAATGCCCGCCATATCTTGACCTCGAAGACGCGCTCACGGAAACGGAAACTCGGCCAGCGGGTAGTTGCCGATTACACCGATCAAGCGAAGCTTCGATCGATGCTTCCGTATTAGTATTTCACTGAGTGCGGACGGTGCGCTGCACGTGCCCGGATCGCCTCAAACTGGCCCCAAAAGGCCAATTCACTCCAAGGAGAAAACGTGCCAAGAGTAAAAAGAGGAAATAAGCGGCGCAATTCGCGCCACAAGACATTAGCCCGGGCGAAGGGGTTCTTTCTAACAAAGAGCAAACTTCACCGCGCCGCGCAGGAAGCCGTCGAGAAAGCGCTGAAATACGCCTACGTCGGCCGCAAGCGAAAGAAGCGTGAATTCCGCGAGTTGTGGATCATCCGCATCAGCGCTTCCTGCAAGGCTCTGGGCACATCTTATAGCAAATTCATGGGCGGTTTGAAGAAGGCGGGTATCGATCTGAACCGCAAGATTCTCGCCGACATCGCAGCCAGCGACGATTCCGCGTTCCGCGTACTCGTTGAAAAAGCAAACGCCGCTCGAGTACCCGTCCAATAGAGGCAATCTTTTATTCCCATGGCAACCACTGCTCGCGTAGAAGAGACCGACTCACTCACAAGCCTGGAGGAACGCATCCATCGCGCGGTCCAGCTTGTCTCTCAACTCCGCCAGGAGAAGGAAGGCGTTCAGAAGCAGCTTGAGGCTGTGCTTTCAGAAAAGGAGGCCGCCATTCAAGGGGCCACCGATCTGCAGGCGCAGCTCAACTCGGTTTCCGAAGAGCTGGACTCCCTGAAATCCGAACGCAAACAGGTGCGCACGCGCATCGAAAAGCTGCTCGGGCAAATGGACCTGCTGAGCGCCACCTAGATCGGCTATGTCGTCCGGCACCCCTGAAAAGAACCCGGTCCGGCTGTCGATTTTCAATCAGACCTACTCCCTGCTGGTCACCGGCGACCCCTCTGATATGGAGCATGCGGCCGAGGAGGTGGATGAGTTGATGACCACCATCGCCAAGGCCGGCAACAACGATTCCACACGGATCGCAGTGTTGGCTTGTCTGCATTTGCAGGACAGGCTACATATGCTGGAACGCGAACTGGATTCGCTGAAGCATCATGTAGACGACCGCACCAAGCGTCTGTCCATGCTGCTGGATCAATTGATTCAGGATTGAACGCGGGCCGGCTAGAAAATCCGTTCCTGCCGCTTCAATGTTCCAAACGATCCGATATTCGCAATGGCAAACGCCACACGGAACTGGTTTTCTCCAGGCCGCGTTCCAAAATTGAACCGCCGGTACTGCACGCTCAGCCCGCAACAATCGCTGTTATATGTCACCTGCGTGGTGGCATACTGCAAAACACCAAGCCGGTAGTCGTAGATCGCGCTGAAGGCGGAATTCCATCCCCGCTTGTTGTCCTGACCGATTCCAATCAACCCGCGAAATTGATTGGCGCTGGGCGACAAGACGTCCACACTGCGCACCTGGTTGTGTCCCATCGAAACGAAATATTGCGAAATGCGCGCGTCCACGCTGATACCGCTGTTGACGAAATGGCTGCGTAGCGGGTCGTAGTCGGTGCGCCATTCGATGCCGACGCGCGGATCCGGCATGGTCCGCAGCGTCGACACCACCGGCGAATAGTTGCGCGGGCCGTCCAGGAACGTATAACCCGTCAGCGTAGCAGTGCTCATCAACACGTTTCTCTGCCCAGCCACCACTGCGCCGCCGAACGTCGGGTCGAAGAAGCGCCGCTGCGTCACCTGCCAGCTCAACACCTCTTCCACGCGGCCATCCGCGCGTTTGGCAAAAAACCGGTTGGTAATGGAGAGATCGGCCTCCGTGGTGTTCGACAACAGCTCCGTCTCATCGAACAGAATGATCCGCTGAAAGTCGTCGATGCCGCCCACGTAATGGAACGATGCGCGCGGCTCAATCACGTGCTTCAGCTTGGCCCCCTTCCAAGCCAGCCCCATCCACGACGGCGCTGCATAAATGCGCGCCAGCGACGGCGGGATCAGGTCCAGCGAGAAGTCGCGGGAGCTGCGGACAATGCCGGCGCCAGTAACCTGATGTTCATCGTTGAAGCTGGATCCGTAATGCGTCTCACGAATGGAGAACGACGGCACCACATGAAAATCCCTCCAGTGCAACTCGGTAGTGATCCGCGGTTCCACATCGAACCGGTCGACCGATTGCCTGGTTTGAAAACTCGGCTGATTGCGGCGCAGCAGAGACGCACTGGAATCGAACGACACCCAGATGGGAAGTATGCGTTCCGATATCTGATGGTCGCGGCTTCCGAACTCGATGGACGGCAGTTTCTGAATCGTGATCTTACCGTCGGTAGCAGTAGTTAGAAAGTTCTCGTTCCGCTGCGCCACCAGATTGAGCGCAAACGTAGACCAGTGCTTCTCCACTACCCCAATGCTATGGGATTCCGTATTGACGGCTTCAAAGTACGATTCAGTAAACGCCTGCCGGAAGGCGAAGGA
>JANXXV010000255.1 GCA_025350445.1 Bryobacteraceae bacterium
GATAATTTTCGAGGCCCGGTCCAGATAACTGAAATCGGTGGTTTCGCGAGTCTTCTGAATGTAAGCTCCGGCAAGCAGAGTCTGATTGGCGGTGTTCACCGGATCGCCGGCGACCCACCCTTGGTAGAGCGCAATAAGGTCATCGGTTGTGACAGGCTTGCCGTTGAATCCGGGAACTTCCGCGAACATGGGCAAACAAAGAAGGACTAAAAGAAGACGCATATAGAGGTGGGGCGGTCCCCCAGGACCGCCCCGGACGCCCTCGTCCGGCTCTTTCGACCGCAACCAATTCTGATGGAGTACAGAAGGCGAGGGCGCCAGCCCCACCAGAGCCCTAAGCTATTGCAACGACGGGAAGCCGATGTTTCCCGGATCTCCCGGCCGCGTATGGGGCTCAGCGAGGAACGGGAACGTCTTCGGCAAGGGCTTGTCGTTTCCGCTCGTAGTCAGATCCGAAAGCGTGGAATCCGGACGAATGAAATCCGTACCCTGAAGAACCGCAAAGAACCGCCGGTCGTCGGCATTCAGGGCCCCAGGACGGGCCGGACCGCTACCGGGAACCTTTAACGCAGCCGGCAGATTCACATCCGCCAATTGCCGCAGTACCCGCAACGCGATGTCCAAAACATCGTCACCCGGACGGCGACCGTTGGTAAGACCGAACTGGCCAATCCCCAGATCCGCGGGATCGAGCTTGAGATTCAGGCGGATCACATCGGGCAACAGAGCCACCTTTAGCAAATCGCGGTTGGTATTCCCGAAATTCGCCGGCAGCAACAACGGCGCCCCATACGGCGAAGAAGTCAGGCCCAGCGCAGTCAACAGTCCCGCGCGGCCGGCAATCGTGTTCCCGGTTCCGTCGTTATCCACCGTGGTCAGCGTGTCGGGCACGTACTTCGACCAGCGCGCAACGTCGTCGGCCGGAATGCCCTGATTGAACGCATCCTTCAGCCCGCCTGGAATGAAAACAGTATTGAACAGCGGCTGTCCCATCCGTTCGAACTGCACGTAGTCGCCGGTCTCGGACACCGGAGCGCTCACCGTTCCCCAAATGTTAACGATGTCTTTAGAACCCCCCAACCAGGCAACGGGAATTCCCACCACTATGTAGGAAGCATTGAAGCCCGCGAACGTGTCCAGGCCGCTGGTGCCGTCCGCCTTGATCGGACGGCCGCGAAGCGGTCCAAGCGGAGATGCCGGGATAGCGCGGAACACGTCTTGCAGGTTGGCAACAATGCGGAAGAACTGTCCATCAAGAACAAACGGATCGTCACGCAAGCCGGTGAAAACCTGGACGTCGGTCCCATCGCCAAAAACCTCGCCCGTCACATGATCGAGTGCGCTCGAGGCGTTTTCGATATAGGTGTTATTCGAACCGGTCGTGCCTGCGTCCGGCACACCAATGCGCAGATGGACAACCTGTCCCCCATCGGAATCGCTGAACTTGGCCTGGATAACCAGATCTTCCTTCGCATCGCCATTCAGATCGAGCTTGAACTGATAGAGATAATCCTTTGAAAACCGGTAGCTGTGCAAAAGCGCCGGTACGGCAACCGGGTTGACTCCCATCGCCAGAATCAGGCGATTCCTGTTGTTGGGATCAAGAAACGCGAATACATCGGTGATGTCGCCTTCCCCTGCTCCATCAACGGCGGGGGCATCACGATGATCGGCCGCGCGAAGCGCGGGGGCGGAAACAAAAGCCAAGCCTGTCAGTAACAGGCTGAGCGATAGTGCGGTGGTGCCTTTGAACACTCGATCCTCCTTTGGTTCTGGACGTTATACGGAAAATAGATGCTGGCGGTTTGAGATTCGTAGGTTTTTTTTATTCTGTGGCGGACCCCCGGTGCCGACACCCGGAACTTCACCATCGACAATCAAAGCGAAACAGCTCACTGGTGATTTCTTCGATTTGAACTTCACCCGTGTGACATCGCGCGGCGGCGAAATTCGCCGGCCGTTCGAATGGCGGAAACCCTGGCCTCGATCAGCGTCACAACCTGGTGATTTGTTTGTCCTGGGATTTGCGGTCCGGAGCGCAAGCATCCAATGTCGCGCCAACCCAATCGACTTCGAAAACAAGCGTTATCGGCGCAATCGCGGGCGGCCAGCCTCTATTGAGCGCATCCGGCGGTCAACATACAGCGCCGAGCCAATTAGGAAACACCCGCGGCGATGCGTTCCGCGGATCCGGTCTCTACAACGTGGACCTTAACGTGGACCTTTTTGATGAGAAGTAGCCGGCCGTTTCGTATTCCGCATGCCGCCTTCAATCTGCTCAATCCTTCTAACCTGGGAATCAACGCCGGTAACTTGCTTCAAAACGGAACTGGCGCAAGCGGTTCAGATCGCCAATCAGAATATTGCGCTCGTGATTGTCGATTGCTCCGCGCCGCACCACGTCGTCCACCCGTCCGATGGCCTTGTCCAGATCGTGCCGGTCGAACCGCCCTCTGCTCAAATCGCGTTCGAAGTCGTTCAAACTCCGCAGCGCCTGATCGATGCGGTTACGCTCGCGTCCACCCATCCGTCCACGCGATGCGACACGCTCCAAATCACCCTGTACCGCGCGGATGACATTGAATCCGCCATCGGGCCGTTCATAGCGCCGTTCCTCTCGCGGATACTGTGCCGAAGCCGACGAGACAATCAAAACAGCAGATGTCATCAATCCCAAAAACATTCTCATCGCAGTGCCCTCCCGCAAGCAAAGACGCGACGCATGTCTCAAAGGATGCAAGATGAGCGGCAATTAATGTCCCCTTCATTTCCCAGGACGGCTGGCGCCTTCGCCCGCGCGGAGGCCCCAGCCTCCGCACTGACGTTATCCTGGAGGTTGCACCTCGACAACATTCTCCAGTGGATCTCCACCTACGGCTACGCCGGAATCTTCTTCCTGCTCATCCTTGGTATCGTCGGACTCCCCGTCCCGGACGAGACACTGATGACGTACACCGGCTTCCTCGTCTTCAAGGGAACTCTCAAGTTCGCTCCTGCCTTTGCCGCGGCTTACTTCGGCAGCATCTGCGGTATCACCGTCAGCTATTGGCTCGGCCGCAAACTCGGCCTGCCGTTGGTGCATCGCTACGGGAAGTACGTGCACTTCGGCCAGAAGGAACTCGATCGCGTACACGACTGGTTCCATCGCATGGGCCGCTGGACGCTCACCTTCGGCTACTACATCCCAGGCGTCCGTCACTTCACCGCCTATGTGGCGGGAACGGCGGATATGCCATTCGCCGAGTTCGCGCTC
>JANXXV010000293.1 GCA_025350445.1 Bryobacteraceae bacterium
CGTAGCGCTTCATAAGTCCGCGGCGATGCCGCCTTACGGAGATACCCTGACAAAAACCGAGATCGAGGCGCTGGTGGCGTACCTCCGCGCCGTGAGCGATCCGGCGTATCGTCCCCAAGGAGTGTTCTATGCAGGTAACTAATCTGACCACACGGGTGCTTTGGTTTTTGTCAGGGTATCTCCGTAAGGCGGCATCGCCGCGGACTTATGAAGCGCTACGCCGCCGCCCGCTATGATCGCCGCCAGATTGGCATCGCTCAAAGGATTCAAAATCGCGCCTTCGGTGAAGCCATGTGGCGGCGCCTCCAGATTATCGTGATTGGAGACGCGCTCCGGCGTCGATTCGGAATCGTGGCAGCGGACGCAATGGATCTGATTGATCTGTTCGCCGAGCATGGCCTGATAACCCAAGGCGATCTCATCAATACGGATCTCCACGGGTTTTCCGCCAGAATCCGCCGTGATGGCAGCGATCTGATAGCGCCCGGACATTCCGCCGAGTGTCACATTGGTGGCCAACTGGCCGTCCGGGCCAGTCAAGCCCTGGTCGGGCTGCATGGTAATGCCGCCGGTGCCGATGAAACGGACCAGCGCACCCGCAACCGGCGCTCCCTTCGCATCGTTCACCTGCATCACCAGCGGTTGGTCCAGAGCGGCTCCCACACCGGCCGCTTGTTTATCACCGCTCACGGACACCAGCGCCGTCCCGAAGGCTTTGGGCGTTGGGACGGGCGCCACTGGAGCTTTGGAGCAGGCAGCGCTGAGCGCGAGCAGGATCGACACGGCCGCGAGGCGCCTCATTTTTGCACTCCTCCGCTGCGTGGGGCGTTTTTTTGCGCCATCAGGTATGCCGTAATCGCCTGAGCATCGCCGTCAGGCATTTTCCACACGGGCTCAAGCGACCCAGGACGCATCTGTTGAGCGTTCTTCAACCAATGAAAGATCCAGGCGGCATTCAGGCGGATTCCAACCTGTGTCAAAGTGGGGCCAATATAACCCTTGTCCTTAGCGGGATCTACGATGTGGCACGACTGGCAACCATATTTGCTATAGAACAGACCACGCCCGCGCTCGATCTCGGAAGCGTTCCCGGGCGCGGCTGCGTCATCGCGATCGAAAGCGGGAGTCTGGTACACCGTCATGACGTAGTCGGCCAGCGTATTCGCTTCGGCGTCGGTCATATTGAACTTCGGCATGCGGCGGATGAGCGCGGGGCGCAGCGTGTTCGGGTTCTTGAAGAAATTCACCAGCCAGGTGCGCTGCACGGAAGTGCCCTCCCAGGTGAGATTGGGCGCCATGTCCCCGCCGCGGCCATTGATGGAGTGGCAACTGAAGCAGGACATATCTTCCATCAGCTGCCCAGCTTTCCCAGCGGGATGATATTCCGAAGCCTTGCGCGCAGGTACTCGCAGAGCGGCGGGCAGATGTTGCGAACGCTCGGTCTGCGCGAGCAGCGCGGTCGTGAGCGCGTCCACTTGCTGGGGCGCCAAAGTATACTGCGGCATTTTCAGCGCGCTGCCAAAAGACCGGGGGTTGCGGATTTTAGCCGCAATGTAGTTCGGCAAAACGTGCGCGACTCCCGGCGCGAAGACGATCTTGGCCAAGGGGCGGCTACCGACGGCGCTGAGTTCCGGAGCAAAGTTATCCGGCTTCTTCAATCCATTGATCTCGTGACAGGAGGCGCAGCCGCGCTCCATCACTACAGCCTTGCCGTGCTCTACCTGGGATGGTGTTGCCGTTTCGAAGTGAAGATTTCCTAGGAAACCGGAGTCGGATTTCGCAGCCAGAAACCCCATCAGCAAGCCGGTTTGCTTGCTGTCCAAGCGGTAGCGCGGCATCTTCGTCAAGGGGTCATAAGCCTTGGGGTTGCGCAACCAATCCGCCAGCCATTCGGGCGTGACCTTGGAACCCACGCGCGTCAGCTCTGGACCCAGGTTGCCTCCGACCAGATTTCCAGCGGCATTCTGCACCGCGTGGCACGAAGAACAGAAAGCTTCTCCGTAGACGCTGGCGCCCTCCTGCAAAGCCGCAGCGTCGTCCGCCTTGGGAACGGTTACTGGCGCAGAGCCAACGGAAGAGCTGTGCGGAGTGCTTTGAGAAATCAGGAACGCGGAGATATCGCGAATCTCGTCATCCTTCAGCTGGAAATTCGGCATGGTGGCGGAGCCCGCATAAGCCTGCGGATTCTTGAGCCAGCCGGCGATCCATTCACGGCTGGTCTTGTCGGCGATGTGCGCGAGCGAAGGTGGGTCGTCGGTTCCCGTCAACGTAGTTCCGTCGGGAGTCTTGATGGTATGGCAGCGCACGCAGCCATAGCGCGCGAGCGTGTCGCGTCCTTGATTCAACTGTGGGGTTCCGGTCAAGCGATCGAGATGACACTGCCCGCAGCCTGCTTCCAGGTAGCGCGCGGGCAGGATGGGTGTTTCCCAGGATTTAGTGCTGAAGTGGGCTTCTTCAACCGTGGTGGCCGCGCCTTGTCCTTCGTGGCATAGCACGCAGCCAAATTCAGTGAGCTTATGCGGTATCGACGGGTGCGGACGAAAGGGCTGCACTTTGACGTTCACCAGGCTCGCTTCGCGCAGCCCCACGTGACAAGTGGTGCAGCGATCCACCACATCCAATTCCGGCAGCCAGATCTGCTGCTGACCGCCTTGGAACCCCCGGGCCAAGGATGTGGCGTCGCCACGTCCCCGGATCAATCGGAGGTATCGCTTCTGATAGCCGCGCCACTGGCGGAAAAAATCCTTCGCGGGAACAATCGTAAGCAGCAACAGCAACACCAGGCTGAGAGTGCCGAACGCACGGGCGCTATCACCAAATAGAAATTGCCGGAGAGCTGCGAATTTAACGCGGAACTTCATATCTGTCCACTCCACGGCATCACCAAAGACCAACCCGGCCCGCGGAAGAACGTTCCAATCACGGTAAGCACAGCTGCCTCGAGCAGGAACCACGACATGATCCAAAAAGATAGCGGCTTCACAGAGAGCCAGGCCCGGCAGCGGCCGGCGGATGCCGACGTTCCTGCGGAAAACCACATTAATGCGCAGACCAGCAGGCTCGGAACCAGCGCCGCGTAAACAGCGAAATAGATCAGGAAAAGTGAGAACAGCACAGTCACGATCGCCAGTGTTCGCAAACGTTGCGTTCGGTCGCGCGCCCACAGCGGCTCGTCCGCAATGTTGATGCGGAAGTAAGGAATAGCAATCAGGGCCAGGACTACCAGCGCTGGAATCAGGACACCGGCGACCACCGGCGGAAAATAATGCAGCAACTCTTGCAGCCCCAGGAAGTACCAGGGCGCTTTGGCCGGATTGGGTGTCTGTAACGGGTTGGCCAGTTCTTCAAGCGGCGCGTCCCACAACAGCGACACCACCACTAGAGCCAGCGTCAGCACCTCTATGGCCACGATGCCGCGATACAGCGCTTCGGGAAACGTCATTACATAATCGTCATCATGCGCCTTCACCTGGGGCGACGTCCGGCGCGTGACAAAAGCGACGCGCAGGGGGGATTTGCGGGCGTCGGAGCTCATGGCCGCGGTGAACTTCTTGGGCTCGCTCACGGCTTGTCCCCCGAATAGATGCCGCCGTCTTTGCGGATCCTCCAGAAGTGGATCGCGATAAACATAACCGCAGCGAGCGGCAGGATCACGCAGTGCAACACGTAAAATCGCAGCAGCGCGTTAGCGTTCACGGTATTGCCGCCCAGCATGAGGAACCGCATTTTAGCGCCCAGCACCGGCACCGAAGACATAATGTTCGAGCCCACCGTAATCGCCCAGAAGGCCAGTTGATCCCAAGGCAGCAGATATCCGGTGTAGCTCAATAGCAGCGTCAGGATCAGCAGCACTACGCCCACCACCCAATTGAATTCCCGCGGTGGGCGGTACGCTCCCCGGTAAAACACTTTGCACATGTGTGCGAACACCAGCAGCACCATGGCATGCGCCGACCAGCGATGCAAGTTCCGCAGGAACACCCCCGCGGAAACCACAAATTGTAGATCCTTCATGTCGGCGTAGGCTTGCGGCACCGACGGATGGTAATACAGCATCAGCGGAATTCCGGTCACCACCAGAATCAGGAAGCCGCCCAGGCTTATCGTGCCCAGGAACCAGGTGACGCGAAACGCCAGCGAGCGTTTCCGTATCTTGACCGACGACAGATGAAGAAAAACATTTTGTTGAACGGCCAGCGCACGATGCAGGTTATTCGGCCCCGATCCGCTGCGAAAGATGGATCGCCAGACGCGTGATTCACGCAGATTCGCCAGATGGGCTTCGAGGGAATTCGCCATGTCAGATCCTCACGAATTCCCTGCGCTCCAGCGGAGCGGATCGGTCGACCAGAAGATCACCATCATCGCTGAGAGAAGTCCTCAACCACACCAGCGGGCGCGGCGCGGGCCCCTCGATTTTGGTTCCATCCCGCGTGAATTTGCTGCCGTGGCAAGGGCAGGCGACGATGCCGAGGTCGGGGTTCCAGGCCGTCAGGCAGCCCAGATGCGTGCACACTGCGGACATCGCGTAGATACCCTCCGGCCCGTGCACGATGTAGAGGCCGGATTGCAAATCCTGGGTTACGGATCCGAGGGGATATTGATCCGGTTTGCCGGCGTCCACAATCGGCGAGGGCTCGTAGAGCACATTGGGGGAGAGGAATTCGTAGCCGAACACGGCGGCTCCAGCAAACGCTACACTCATCGAACCCACACCCAGCTGCACGAAAGCCTGCCGGCGGTTGCAGGTGGTACACTGTTGCTTCTGGCTCATCGAGCCTCCGATCCGCGGAACGAATACGCTTCCATAGTGATCACGCTGACCGGGCAGCGCTCGACGCAGAGGCCACAGCGAATGCATCGCGTCTCATCCTTCAGCATGGCCGTGCCTCTAATGACACCAAACTCGTCGGCCGCGAGGTCGTCCAGTTCGACACGGAAGATCGCCGGATTCGCCTGAATCTCACCCAGGACTTCTGGCGGAAATTCGATGCTTTCGAGTGGAACCAGTTGAATGCAGTTCTCCGGACAAACATCCACGCATCCACCGCAGAGCACGCATTGCGATCCGTCCGGCTCATTGCCTTCGAATACTGTGTTGATCCAACAGCGCAGGCAGCGGCGGGCTTCGCGCATCGCCGAGGCTTCGTCGTAGCCGACCTCAACTTCTGTGATTCCGGTGCGGCGGTCCAGCGGGAGCATGGGAACCGGCTCGCGGCCCAGGTTCATGAAATCGTCCAGCATGTGGTGATGTTCTAGAACCCGCACTTCGATCTCAGGTTCGGGGCGCTCCCGCCCGGTCAGGAATCTGTCGATGCCGGCGGCGATACGTTTGCCGTCACCCACGCTGTCGATGATCAGCCGGGGACCGAACACACAGTCTCCACCCGCAAAAACGCCCGGCGCCGAAGTCATGAGACTGTCGCGATCGGCGACAATCAAACCTCGTCCGGAGATTTCGATTCCGTCTTCGGGCGTCAAAAAATCGAGCCGGGGCGCTTGTCCAATGGCCAGGATCACCGTGTCGCATTCGATCACCGCTTCACTGTTCTCTTCGAAAACGGGGTTGAACTTGCCGGCGGCATCAAATACCGCTTTGGTCCGCACCGTTTCCAAGCCCACTACCTTGCCGTTCTGGCCCACGACGCGCTTGGGTCCCTGGCCGTCGTGCAGGATGATGCCTTCGAGTTCGGCTTCCTCCACTTCCTCCAATGCTGCTGGCATTTCAATACGCCGTTCCAAACATACGATGCTCACCTCACGTGCGCCCAGGCGCAGAGCGGAAAGCGAGATGTCCACCATTTCGTGAGTGGCCACGGCGGAAACGTTGTCCTCGGTGGGCTCCGCGGAATTAGGATCGTGCTGCTTCAACACCTCGCGCGCCGCCGAACGCGCCACGTCCATCGCGACGTTGCCGCCGCCAATTACCACTACCTTCTTGCCGATGGTGAAACGGTATCCCAGGTTGGCGTTCAGCAGGAAGTCGATCCCCTTGTGCACACCATCCAGATCGACTCCCGGGATCGACAAATCCCGGCTGCGGTGCGCTCCCACCGCAAGCACTACGGCGGCGAAACCCTGCTCGTGCAATTGGCGAACGGTGAAATCGCGACCCGCCGCTTGATTCAAGCGGATAGTCACGTCGCCCATTTCGAGAATCTCGCGGATCTGCGCTTCGACCACGCTGCGCGGCAACCGGTATTCCGGGATGCCCAGACTCAGCATGCCGCCGGCTACCGAAGCGGCTTCGAAAATCGTGACGGAGTAACCCAATAGAGCCAGGTCATGCGCCGCTGATAACCCCACCGGACCGCTGCCGATGATCGCTACGCGATAGGGCAGCTTCTCTACCGGTTCTCGCCGCATTTCCAGCGGATGCCGCGACTCCGGGCCATAGCGTTCGGTGAGAAAACGTTTCAGCGCCCGAATCGATATAGGGCTGTCGATTTCTCCGCGGCGGCAAGCGGTTTCGCAAGGGTGCGCGCACACCCGGCCGCAGACACTGGCCATCGGATTGGGCTCGCGCGCATAGCGGTAAGCTTCCTCAAAATGCCCCTCGGCGATGAGCGAAACATAGCGGCCGGCATTGGTGCCCGCCGGACATGCCGTCATACACGGGAAGTTTGTATTCAACCATTCCCGGTCGACTTTCTTGCCCTCGAAACGATGCAGCACGCTAGTTATCTCGCGGATGGAGGCGTGTCACTTGGACAACGTGAAATCCACCGTGGCTGCGCCGGCCACGCTGACGGGCTTGGACTGTGTCTTGAATCCCTCATGCCAGGAGGTCACGGTATAGCCGCCGTCTGGAACATTCGCGATTTTGAAATTCCCGGCGGCATCGGTTTCCGCGTAAAAGGGAGTGGGAGTGACAATAATGTAGCCCGACATCTCAGGATGCACGTTGCACAACAACGGAACAATGCCGGACGTTTCAAACTTGAACGCCCGCTTCTCGCCCGTCGGCCAGGTTCCTAGGTTGTGGCCCAGCTTCTTGTTGCCGTTGATCGCCGGCCAGAAGATGTTGTGCTGAACTTTGTCGCTGTTGAGAAACTCCACAGTGGAGCCTACTGGAGCGATCAGAAGATGCGGTTGGAACAGAAGCGACTTTTGGTCCATTTGCAAGGGTGCTGCTGGAGCCGGGAAGGTCTTCCCGGCAACGGCTTCCACATAGACCACGGAAACGCCTTTCCCGGCGGTGACTTTACCGCTAATGTCGCCGCCTTGCGCCGCCACGCCAGCGACGGCCAGAATGATCGTCAAATACTGAATCTTCTTCATACAGTCAAAAACCTTTCTTTAGTAGACGAACTCAAGACCAAATAAAGCTGTGTTCACCCGGAACGGATTGACCGCGATCAATGCACCCGTCAGCGGGTTGGTTTGAACCACAGCGGTTTGCTGCGGCCGGAACTGATACTCGAAGGCGAACTTGATGTTCGGATGAATCAGAAACTGCACTCCCGGCGTAAACCGTTCGCGCGAGGAATGTAGCGGCCCAAAGAACGGAGTGTCCGGGGAGAGCGCCAGACCATTGATCCGGTCGGCCGTCGAGTTGACCGAGTCCCAGCGGGCAATTGCCATGATCCAGGGATGAATCATGTAGTCGGCCTGCACGAACCCGCCGCTAAACCTAGCAGGCACGCTCTTGACGAAGGCGATGGGAAGTGACCCCTCGGCGGAAAGAGGAAGCGGAATCAGGTTTCCTTCTTGGTCTACGGGCAGCAGGTTCTGATCGCGCCCATTCATATAAACGCCGTACACATTGAGCTTGTGGAAATTGAAATTGAAATCGCCGCCAGCCCGATAGTAAGGTTCATCCACCCGCAGAATCGCGCTCGAACCCGCAGCAGTGGCGCCCACGAATTGCTGCAGCGATTTCCCGTAGAGATAGAAGGAACCGAACGTCAGCGACGTGTGGTCGTGGGGCCCCGTTGTCCCGGCAGCCTGCACGGCGTGACGGCTTTCCGAGTCGCGCTCCAGATTGAAGCGGTACGCGAGACGGCTGTAAATGGTCTTGAAACCGGCACTCGATCCGAAGCCGACGCCCCCATTGGCACCTCCAGTCGCTGACGGGACAAAAGGACTGGTGTTAGACGACTGATCGACACCACCCGAATTCTCATCGATCACGGCGACGGAATAGTGATAGCCGCCATACTGATGCCCTCCACTCAATTCGACCCCCTTGGCGGCTCCGGCGAAGGTGAATTGGTTCGACACATTCTGTTGCAGCGACACCATGGAGTTCATCGCCCCGATATTGGCCTGCGAGTAGATGTCGTAGGGGCTAAGGTTGTAGCTGCGCGCCTGAGTCACCGGCAAATCCAACTCAAACTGCCCGATACGAACGGAGAGAGAGTCCTTGGGAAGCTTCAGAAAGCGGCTCACATTCACGAATTTCAGATAAGCGTCGCCCAGTCCGCCCGCGCCGTTGCTACCGCTGACGCTGATATCGTCATCTACCCAGAATGCGATGTTGCTGCCGAAGTTCCCCGCCGTGAAGATGCTGAATAAGCCGCTCGCAAAATCAGCTCCGGGGATCACTTGAGGAACGCTCCCGGCTGGAGTGAGGCCGTTGAACTGATTGCGCTTCGACCCGGTTAGCTGGAAGAAGGTATTGAACCGCAGCCCTATGGGCGGCATCCCCGGAATCGACCCCGGCCAAACCGATTTTGGAAAATTCTGCTTCTGTGCCTCAGCCCCCAACATGACCGGGGCTACCTTGATCTGGTCCTCATCACCTTCCGGAAATTTAAAGCCAGCATCTTTGAAGGCCTTCCCAAAATCATTCAGCTTCGGAAAGTCAATATGGCACGTCATGCACGACGTCGCGTACTGGCGTGAAAAGGCCGGTATTGCGGAGCTCTTCTGCGGCAGCAGGAACAATAGCACCGTGGCCAAAAAAAACGCAGGAAACATCTTCAACGCAATCCTCACAGGTGATCCCCCTTTGTATTCCATAGCGGCAATAGAATCTGATTCGTCACTTGACTAGGAACCTAAGCACGTTGGCTGCCGGGGGTTGATTTTAGCTAACACCAATGTTTTTAGAGGGGTAGGAGGAGCGGCGAACTCTTCACTTAGATTGTGTTGCGCGAGGTCACCCACTGGGAGGCATTACTTTCTGTGTGTGCTCGCCCGGAATCGTCCAGTCGGCGATGATTTGGGGAGCTAACTTCCAAGCCCGTCTGGCTGTACCGTGGCAAAAAATGTTTCCACTACAGGAAGGGTATATCGGGGTCACATTGATTCGCCGAAGACTTCTCATTCAGTCCGCAAGGCCGCGTTGTCGGCGGGAATTCTCGAAGAGATTCGAGCATGGAAATCGATGTCGCGATTAACCAAGCTAAACGTCTAATGCCCTCCGGCCTAATCCGATATTTTAGGCATCCATTCCA
>JANXXV010000327.1 GCA_025350445.1 Bryobacteraceae bacterium
GCCGGCGGTTGCGTTGTCCGGCAATTGGGAGAATACCTGCGCATGCGTTCCGCTCACAAGGGCGGCGGAAGTTCCATTGGGGCTGATCGCGATCCGGGTTGGCGCCGATTTCGCGCCTTTCAGCGGGCGCAGTTTTGCGCCTGCGAAGTTCAGAATTCCTACAACGGAATCATCGCTAAACACCCCGAGGGCGAAATCCTGCGAAGGGGAAACTACGGCTTCGCGCAATTCCGAGGCAAGGGGTTCGCCGAACAGGGCCGAGCCGGCGATGCCAAGGATCGGGCGTATCACGGCGGCCTGGCGATCATATATATAACCGAGCTTTGGGCCTTCAATTTGGGATTGAGCGGCCAGACAAGCGCCGCTCAGTGCCGCGATCAAACAGAACTTTGCAATCATCGGGGGGCTCCTACACTAGGCGTGCCGGGGGTAAGCACGGTGGGCGTGGCGGCTGGGGTATTGTTTCCACCTCCGCCTCTGGTTGCGGCAATTACGCCTCCGGCGACTCCGGCGCCCGCGATGGCGAGAATGATCAGAACCTTGGCCGAGATACCGCCGGCGACGGCGGCCACGGCAATCGAATTCGTTTGCGTGACGGTGGTACTGGCGGTCTGTCCGCGGAAGGAGGCATTGACCCGAACCTGATATTGGCCGTTCACGTTATTGGGGCGGAGGCCGCGCGCGACAGCCTGGCCTTTATCGTCAGTCAGTACAGTGAGGCTCTTAGCGCCATTGGCGAAAGCCGCTCCGGCTCCCTGATTGGGCAGAAGGAATGTGATGGCTGCTCCAGCGATGGGTTTATGGTTCTCATCCTCCACCTGAACCACAGGTTCGCGGGCGACGCGCTGACGGACGCTGTTGATGGCGCCCTCGCCTTCGACAATGACAATGTTCAACTTCGCGGGAGCAGGCTGATCCTGTGCATAGGTTGGAGCACAAACCAACTGGCACACCAGCAAATAACTTGTTATGGCGGAAAACCAAGGCGCTCTTGTCATAAAGCTCACTGTTTCACCTCCGAGCATAGTTCATAGTATATCCATGTCCGCATGTCTATGACGACATACTGCGACGAATGCAGGCGCACCATGAAACGAAGAGATCAATGTTGCGCAACCCGGGAGTTGCCGCCGTATTTGAGGGGCGGCCGCTCGCCCAAGCAGTTGGTTCGTAGGAGATCTCTGAAAAGGAAAGAAGCAACGGACCTCCCGAAGTTGAGCGATCAGGAGAAGAGCGGCAAGTAAAATGCGCTCGAACCCCGGCAGCACTCATCTTTGCCTACAGTGGCTGTCCGCAACCTCCTCGTAATCCTTGGCGATCAACTAGACCGCGAGTCGGCGCTCTTTGCAGGTGCCGACCCTAGCCGGGACTGCCTCTGGATGGCCGAAGTCCGCGAAGAGTCCACGCACGTCTGGAGCCATCAGGCGCGCATCGCGGTCTTTTTGAGCGCCATGCGCCACTTCCGCGACGAACTGCGCGCGGGCGGTTGGACAGTGAAGTACCGCGAGATCGACGCCAAGCCGTCAACACTACCCGTGGAGCTCCGGCAGGCGATGCGGACGCTGAAGCCGGAACGGGTCCGCGTGGTCGAGCCCGGCGACTATCGCGTGGCGAAATCCTTGCGCGAAGTCTGCCCCGAGATAGACGTCGTGACGGACACGCACTTTCTTTCGACAATCGAGGACTTTCGCCTTTACGCCAAAGGCCGTAAGCAAATGCGCATGGAATTCTTCTATCGTGAAATGCGGCGCCGGTATGACGTGTTGATGGACGACGCGAAGCCCGCGGGCGGTGAGTGGAATTACGATTCCGAGAATCGCGGAGCGTTTGGCAAGCAAGGGCCGGGCATGGTGCCGGCGCCTGTAGCATTCACTCCCGATCCTCTGACGCAGCAAGTGCTCGCGCGGGTTCGGGAACTCTTCGCGGATCATCCCGGCCAACTGGCGCACTTTGATTGGCCCGTGAGGCCGGCGCAGGCGGAAGAGGCCTTGCAGGACTTCCTGGACAACCGGCTGCCGGCGTTCGGCCAGTATGAGGATGCGATGTGGACCGCGCAGCCCTATCTGTATCACTCGAGGCTTGCCGTGGCTCTGAATCTGAAGTTGATCAATCCCCGGCGGGTGATTGCAGCCACCGAAGAGCGCTACCGGTCCGGCCAAGCCCCACTCGCGGCGGTGGAGGGGTTCATCCGCCAGATCCTGGGCTGGCGCGAATACGTGCGCGGGCTCTATTGGCTGCACATGCCGGGCTACGCCGCGATGAACGCGCTGGACGCGCATCAGCCGCTTCCAGGCTTCTACTGGACGGCCGACACGGACATGCAATGCCTACGCGCCGCCATCGGGCAGACTCTGGAGTATGGCTACGCGCATCACATCCAGCGTCTGATGGTGACGGGATTGTTCGCCCTGTTGTTGGGTGTTGAGCCCAAGCAGGTTCACGAATGGTATCTCGCCATGTATGTCGACGCTGTGGAGTGGGTGGAACTGCCCAACACGATCGGAATGTCGCAGTTTGCCGACGGTGGCATCATGGGGTCGAAACCCTACGCCGCCACTGGCAAGTACATCCAGCGGATGAGCAACTATTGCAAGGGCTGCCGCTATGATCCCGCGGTTTCGACCGGCGCCACGGCTTGCCCCTTCACCACGCTGTACTGGGATTTCCTGATGCGCCATGAAGACCGTCTCCGCTCGAACCCGCGCATGACGATGCAGGTGCGGAACGTGGACCGGCTGCACCCGGAAAAAAAGGCCGCCATTCAGATGCAGGCCGGGGAGCTGAGAAACAGTTTATGAACAGCATTGCGATTGTGGGCGCGGCCGGGGGCATCGGCGCGGCGTTGGCACGCCGATTGAGAGCGGGTGGACATCAGGTGTTATTGATTGGGCGCTCCGCCGAGCGGCTGAATGCGCTCGCCGCCGAACTGAACTGCCCCACGGCGGTGGCGGACGCGACCCAAGCCGAGCCTTTACAACAAGCGTTGAACTCCGCGGGTGCCTTGCACGGCATCGTGAACTGCGCCGGCAGCGTCCTGTTGAAGCCGGCGCACTTGACAAGCGACAACGAGTGGTTGGAGACGCTACACACGAACCTGACTACTGCGTTTAACGTGGTCCGCGGGGGCGCACGGCTGATGATGCAAACCGGTGGCTCCATTGTGCTGTGTTCCAGCGCCGCCGCCCGCATCGGTCTGGCCAATCACGAAGCTATCGCTGCCTCCAAGGCCGGCGTCATCGGCTTGACGCTCTCATCGGCCACCACGTACGCCAACCGAAACATTCGCATTAACTGCGTTGCTCCAGGCTTGGTGGATACGCCGTTGACGGCGAGGATTGTGTCTAACGAGATCGCCCTCAAGACTTCGCTCGGCATGCATGCGCTGGGGCGCGTGGGAAAGCCCGAACATGTCGCGTCGGCCATCGCCTGGCTGCTGGATCCGGACAACGACTGGGTCACCGGGCAAGTGTTGGGCGTAGATGGCGGTCTGGGCACGTTGCGCTCAATCGGCAAATAGCGAAGTCTGCTGCGCGCGCTTGGATGCCGGCTTCTTGCGGCTGCCGTGCCGCTTCACCACTGCTCTTACCTCGGCGCGCACCCCTGGTTGCCGCCGCACTTCGGCCAGGCGCTGCCGCGCATGGCGCACAGCCTCGGCGTGATCGACAATCGGGTTTATGGGTTGATGCACGTTTTGCATGCCGGCCAGTTCCGGCACCCAACGCCGGATGAACTCGCCCGTCGGGTCATGGTCCAACCCTTGCTTGGTGGGATTGTACATGCGAAGGGTGTTGATGCCCGTGGTGCCTGATTGCATTTGAAACTGGCTGTAGTGGATGCCAGGCTCGTAGTCGCGAAACAGGCGCGCCAGATAGAGTGCCGGTTCGCGCCAATGCAGCCATAGGTCATACGACGCGAATGAGACCAGCATGGCGCGCATACGGAAGTTGATCCATCCGTTTGCGAGCAAATAGCGCATGCACGCATCGATGAACGGATAGCCCGTACGCCCTTCCTGCCATGCTTGAAAGCGGTCGGCGCGGAACTCGTTCTCGCGCAAGCCGTCAAAGGCGCGGACGAAATTTTCGTGCTCGATGCGCGGCTCGTCTTCCAGCTTCTGCATAAAGTGGCAGTGCCAGTGCAGGCGCGCATCGAACGAACGGAGAGATTGACGCCAGAGCTTGCTCTCGCTGTCGTTCTGTCCAGCGAACCGGGCAGCACGGGCACGCGTGGTCTGGAGCACTTCGCGCATGGAAAGCAGCCCCCAGGCCAGGTATTCGCTTAAGCGCGAGCAGGAAGTCTCCGCGGTGACGGGGCTCGACATCTCGCGGGTGTAGCCGGCGCCGCGTCCAGCCAGAAAACTTTGCAGCGTCTCCTCGGCGATCAGACGTTCGGCGAAGGGAGCAGATGAAGGCGGTAGTTCACCCGGATCCACCCTGGATGAAATCAGGTGCGTGGGGGCAGGCGTGATTGCCTCCGCCATGCGCTGTTCCCAGCGTTTGGCCCAACCGTCACGATTGCCCAAGCGCCGGATCACACCGTTCTGGGGAAACTCGACGAAAGGCACGCCGCTCTCCTTAGCCCAACGGCGCACACGCCGGTCTCGGGCATAGGAGGCACCGTTACCCGTCTCCTCGTGCGACCATAAGTGCATGACGCCGTGCTGCTGCCGGATCGCCTCCAGCACCGCGATCGCCTCTCCCTGCCGCGTCACCAGCGACGATCCTAAACGACCAAGGTGGGTTGCTAGATCCTGTAAGGCCGCGCGTTGGAAATCCCACTGCAGGGTGCTGCTGTCGGGCGC
>JANXXV010000502.1 GCA_025350445.1 Bryobacteraceae bacterium
CCTGAGGGCCGACGCCTCCACTCATCGTCTGGATGAGTTTCCGGCTGGCTATTCCTTGGCCGGTTGCTCTCCAGCATTGCCAGCCTCCGCTTCACCAACCCGTCACCATTTTGCGCTAAAGTCGAATTGCCGGTCGAGTAATTTTCAGCGAACGGCACACAGTGTCTTAACTGTTTGTCTCAGCCCAGGGGGCCAGTCCACACTTAACCAGGGTATCCGAATATTTAAGGACGAGTTAGTGGCTGACGAGATGGCTGCAAAGCGGGTGGAGGTGGCGATCATCAGCTTCGGTCCCGTACAGACAGTAACTGATTTCTAGACGGCTGACGTATTTGAACCGCCTCTTCTTCATGCTCAGGGCGATACGCCAATCGGAGCAGCAATCGAAGCAGGGCTTGTGCTCCTTGAGCAGCGGAAACAAAGTTATCGTCGCAATGGGGTTGCGTATTATCGCCCATGGATTTTCCTGATTACGGATGGCGGACCAACTGATTATTGGCACGCAGCAGCGGGGAAAGTTAAGGCAGGAGAGGCTGCGAATCACTTCTCTTTCTTTGCGGTGGGAGTAGAGGGGGCCCGCTTTGATGTTCTAGCTCAGATTGGCACTCGTGAGCCGCTGAAACTCAAGGAGCTGCGTTTCCGCGATCTGTTTATTTGGCTCTCGAAGTCGCTCGGGGCGGTATCGAAATCGGCCGTAGGAGATAAGATCGAGCTGCAGAATCCAGCTACACCGAGCGGCTGGGCATCTGTATGAACTTCGGCGGCTGGAAATACGCCGCCTCGTCCGTCATTGGCACCTCGCATCAAAATACAGCCGACGGAGTGTGCCAGGACTCCCATACCTGCCGATGTATGGATGGCCAAGCCCCTGCCTTTGTTGCAATTGTATCCGATGGCGCGGGTTCAGCCTCACATTCTCAACACGGCTCGCGTTGCGCGTGTGAGTACGTGGACAGTAGGGTTATTCAGGCCGCACCTGACGTGCTGTTTACGCGCGATTTTGCATTCAATGTCCTTCGAGGTCTACGGGGGCACCTGAAGGATTTGGCAAACGAGGCCGGACTTAGCATTCGTGAGTTCGCCTGTACGCTCCTTGTTGCAATCGTGAATGGAAACCGCGCCGCCTTCTGGCAGATCGGCGATGGCGCGATATGCTTTCGACTCCGGGGACGTGAAAACTATCAGTATGCCTTCTGGCCAGAAAAGGGCGACTACGCGAACATCACGTTCTTCGTTACAGATGCCAACGCAGAAGAACATGTAGAGTTCGACATAACCGACGGCGAGATCGTAGAACTGGCCGCATTCAGCGATGGACTGGAGCGGTTGGCCCTCGATTTCCTGGCGGGTGAGGCCCACTCCGGATTCTTCAACGGCCTTTTCCCGCATCTAGGCCCATTGGAACCGGGTTACTCGGCTCGCATCTCCTCGCAACTTACGGACTTTCTCGGATCAGAGCGAGTTAACAAACGTACGGACGACGACAAGACACTGATTCTGGCATCGAGGACAGTTTGAGCTCTTTTCGTTTAAAGCCCGGCGCCGTGGTATACCAAGTCGGTGGTGCTGCGCTGTTACTTGACAAACAAATAGGAACTGGAGGGGAAGGATCAGTCTGGTCGATCCAGGGCGACCAGCATATAGCCGCCAAGTTTTATCACAAAGTAATGGCTGAAGGGCACGCACGGAAGTTGGAGGTCATGTGCCGCCTGAAATCTGAGAGCCTTTTGAAGATAGCGGCGTGGCCGACAGCGACCTTAAGGGTCCATCGAACTGGCCAACCGGAAGGACTTCTGATGCCTCGTATAAGCGGGTATCAGGCGGCACATTTGCTTTATAGTCCGAAGAGCCGTCGCACGACTTTTCCCGAGGCACAATTCCCTTTCATCGTGCATTCGGCCACTAACATGGCTCGTGCCTTCGCTGCGATTCATGACGCCGGGCAGGTCATCGGCGATGTCAATCACGGCAATCTATTGGTTTCGGAACATGCTACGGTGGCCTTGATCGACTGCGATAGCTTCGAGATAACCGACCAAAGAGAGGTCTATCCGTGCCTGGTAGGCGTGCCTACTTATACGCCACCCGAACTACAGGGGAAATCCTTCCAGGGTATCCGTCGAACAACGCAGCATGACGCGTTCGGTCTGGCTGTGTTGATCTTCCACACGCTCTTCCTCGGCCGACATCCGTTTGCGGGAATATACCGAAACGGCACAGCGGACATGACGATTGAACAGGCGATCAGCGAATATCGTTTTGCCTACTCTCCCGATTCCAGCTCTACGCAGATGCAACTTCCACCCTCTGCCCCGCGTCTAGCTGATTTTCCGCCAGTGCTCTCAGATCTCTTCATCCGAGCATTCACTCGGGCTGGAGCAAATGACAACCGGGCTTCGGCTCGTGAGTGGATTGCGCCGCTAGAAAAGCTGTCGAGAAATCTAAAGCAATGTGATTCCAATCAGTCACATCATTTCTCCAACCATCTCACGGCCTGTCCATGGTGCCGAGTCGAAGGGCTGGTTGGAATCCCTATGTTCGGCATAAGGGTTGTTATTGAGGGTATCGACAAATTCAACATTTCCGCCGTCTTGGCACAAATCGATGCTCTTCGGCCACCTTCGGAGCCAGTTTCAATTCCGACGAGCCAAGAATTTGTTGGCAGCTTTACGATAAACGTCAAAGTTGACGAAATCATACGTAAACGCAGGGTGAAGCGACTGATGAGTATTGCGGCAATCGCAATCGCTATTGGTGTCGTCGTTGCTGCAGAACCCGTGTTCGTCCTCTCTATTACCATTTTGATATCGGGACTCTTCAGCATGACGAGACTGTGGATGTCAGGTCGCGCCGAAGCCAAAGAGTTCGCTGACGCCTACCAAACCGCGATGAAACAATACTCGGCCGGCGTAGAGGAGTGGAATCACATCCATGCCCCACCCGTCGCTTTCACCCAGACTAAGCGGAACTTGACGGCTGCCAAATTGATGTTCAACGATCTGCCGGCCATGCGCGCGAGAAAGATGGCTGAACTGAACGCGACTCGTCGACAAAAACAGTTGCAACACTTTCTTGAGAGCCAACGCATTGAAGACGCAGCGTTGCCCGGCATTGGCAAAGGACGAACGGAGCTGTTGCGTGTATTCAATATTGAAGATGCTTTTGACGTAGAGATCTCGAAAATTTCCAATATTAAAGGGTTCGGACCAACTATGCGGAAGACACTATTGGTATGGCGCTCTTCACTTGAACATAAGGTTTCAGTTTGAGCCCAACCAAGGCATCGACCGACGAGATGTTAACGCCATCGAACAGGAGTTAAGTCAGAAGAGAGCGGATGCAGTCCGGGTACTAACGAGCGGGCCACACACGCTTCAACAACTGCTAAATTCCTGGCATGTTCAGCAAGCTGCTTTGATCGAACAACTGAACCGAAGTGCAAAACGGCTCGCTCAAACAGAAGTGGACATGGAGGCGTTGCGCCGCTGGTAGACTTCGGCCATCTGATAGGCACTTTCTCGGTAATGTAGCCTCATCCTTCATTCGGCGGGTGCGGCACCACAATATACCCTTCCTCCCGCGTACCGCAAACCTGATTCCGCTCCATCCCCCAAAACCACCAATGCGCGGCCACATACGCGCAAATCACAGCATCCATGCGATCTTCGATGTCCTTCATCGCCGCGCCGGAGTGCGGCAACTCCGGCAACGAAAACGCCGCGACTGGAGGGTCCAACTTCGGCAACCGCGCCAGCATCAAACCGCGGTATCTTTCCAGCTCCAAAAGCCGCTCCGCTAACCGGCCTTTCTTGTATTTGAGAATTCGCGGGAGATCAAAGAGCTGCACCATCGCCGAGTGCGGGTGGACTTCGAATTGATACCGTCCGGGTTCGCGCGGCGGGATCGAGACCGTGTGCCGGAATCCTCGCTTCTCAAGTGCATCGCCAATCTCGACAGTGCGCTCCGCATACGGCCGTCCCAGGTTCGCGGGGTAACAGCCGGCGTGAAATTTTCCGAAATGCTTGTGCATCAGCTTGTCGGCTGCGCGCATGCCGGTTGGATTTTTGATAATGATCGGAGCGTCGACGGCAATCACCGCGGGGCCATCCTGGCACGCCGTATCAACCCAGTCCAGAATATCGTCGAGGCTTACCAGCCGGTCCATCGACATAAGATGCAGCGACGGAGCTTTCCATTCCAGCACCGCGAGGCCGCTCGGTTTACCTTGCCAGCCGAAGTCGATTCCGAGAAATCGCACTAGAATCGCCCATACCAACTCAGCACCGAACTACCCCACAGCGCGACGCCCAGAGCCGCAATGCCCAAGAAGCTGCCAAACGGCAGCTCGTACGTAGCCGCATCTTCTTTCTTCAACAGAATATACGTCAGCCCCACCACGCTGCCAAGCACGGACCCGATGATCAGCGTCAACAGCGTTCCCTGAATACCAAAGAAGGCGCCAATCATCATCACCATCTTCACGTCGCCCAGGCCCAGCCCTTCCCGATGGCGGATCTTCTCGTAAAGCGCGCCGAATCCCCACAGAATCCCGCTGGTGAACACCGCGCCCACAGCGGCTTCTATCACCGATACCAACACGTGATTCCATTCCGCCGGCACCAGCATCGCCATCAGCCCGGGACTCATCGGGACAAATCCCGCGAGCACCAAACCTGTCGCCGTTCCGCCCAAAGTGAACTCATCCGGCAATATGCGCTCTTCGAAATCGGTGAATATCAGGTCGACCTGAATCGCCGCGAAGATGCAAAATTTCAGTGCCAACAACGTCGCGCCGAACTTCCACACTCCAACGAAGAAGAGCACTCCGGTTAACAATTCCACGGCGGCATACCGCCAGGAGATGCGCTCTTTACAATGCCGGCAACGTCCCATCAGAATGAAGAACGAGATCACCGGGATATTGTCGTACCACGCAATCGGCTTCTCGCAGTACGGGCAGGCCGAGCGCGGGCTCACCACCGACAGATCGCGGGGCATCCGATGAATGCACACGTTCAGAAAGCTGCCGATGAGCAATCCGAACAGACCGGCAAGAAGCGCTTCTAGCAACCCAGCACTCTCTCGTAAACGCGAATCGTATGGTTCAACATCACACCGGTAGTGAATCCTTCTTCTATGCTTTTCCGGGCATTCCTTGCCAGTATCCCGCGCCCCGCCAAAGCATGTCGAATGGCATCCGCGATGGCCTGCGGATTGTTTTCCGTTAAGACGCCGGTCACTTCATTTTGGACGATCTCAGGCAGTCCGCCCACGTTGCTAGCCACCACCGGAACGCCGGCTGCCATGGCCAGTAACGCCGCTGAGCCCAACCCCTCGGAATGGGTGATGTAGACGAATAGCGCAGCGTTCAACAGATCGGTCCGCAGATCGGTGGAGTACCTGACCGTGATTCCCGCCAGCGCCGCCGCCTCGTCGAGCAGCACGCTTCCCTTCATAGGATCGTCAGTCGCCACCGCCACAATTTCCGTTCCGCCGGAAACGGCCGCGGGCAACTCCACGCCGTCGTAAACAACTGAAATCTTCGGCGCGGGAACACCTGCGCCGCAGAGAATCGACCGCACATGTTGAGACACGGCGATGTAGTGATCGGCGCGGGAGTACTTCCAATTCGACAGCCACGAACGGCCAATCGGAAACGCTACCCGGCGGGATACCACCAGCAGCGATCCCCCTACGGCCGCCGCCCAGGTATGGCTGCGCGCGTCATGCACGTGTGTGATATCGGCTCTTCGCGATTGGGCCGCCAACGCAGCTATCGATAGCGGCTCCGCGCTTACTCCGCGCTGCCGGCACTCCCGCATCAAAGGGCCGCCTTCCCGGCACAGCAGAACGGAATCGGCCCCCAGCCCCGCGTGCAGTTGCAGCGCCTGCCACTGCCCGCCCCTCATCTCCCTGCCCGCATCGGCGTGCAAAATCTTCATCGGCGAGGGCTCATATTCCGTGCCTTGGCGTACTTCACGAAGTTGTAAAACGCCGCCATCTGGGCGATGGTCAACCCTTCCAGTCCATCGCGAAATCCGGCTTGCAGCAGGTAGGTGCGCCAGAACGTCCAGGCCGGATCCAGCACCAGTTGACGCCAGCCGACCGGGCTCTTCTGATCCACAATCTGTTCGGCGGCAAGCGTGGTGTAGCGGTCCAGCGTCTTCAGATGCTCAGAGAGAGAGCTGCACGTGAAATGCAGCAAATCCGATTCCAGATGCCCCACGCTGCCATCCACTTTTACGCTCTCATGCACATAATCGCCCACCCAGCGGGATTTGCGGCGGTCATATAGGCGCACTTTGCGGTCCGGATACCAGCCGGAATGCAGAATCCATCGCCCCAGGTATTGGGCCAGCCGCGGCATGGTGTATGCATCAAACCGCGGTCCGTTTTTCTTGATCTGCCAGATCTCGCCTTCCAGCGCTTCACTCAACGCTTCGTCCGCATCGATGGATAGTATCCAGTCGTGCCCGCTCCGGTCGGCGGCCAGATTTTTTTGCTGCGCATAGCCGGGCCACGGGCTTTCGATCACGCGCGCGCCCAGGTTGGCGGCAATCTCGGGTGTGCGGTCCTGCGATCCACTGTCCACTACCACAATCTCATCGCAGCAGCGAAGGCTTTCCATTGCGCGGGCGATGTTCCGTTCTTCGTCACACGTGATAATGGTGGCGGAAATTTTCATGAAGGTGCACAGCTAGTCCGGCGTGCTGATAGGGGACAGGGAAAAGCAGATCAGAAACATCACCAGGGCAAGCCATCCGAGTTTCGTTCGACCGCTGCCCATCTCAGCACTATCATAGATCCTGGGATGCTTCAGGCCAAAGAAGAACAGCAGCACGGCCCAGAAGAGCCAACTGATGGAAAAGTATCCCATCGGCACCAAAGCGGCAACGAAGATTTTCGAGAGCAACCGGTGCCGCTCGCCGATGAATGCGTACAAAATATGTCCGCCGTCCAGTTGCCCGATGGGCAGCAGATTCAGCGCGGTGGCAAATATCCCGACCCACGCCGCGCGGGCGATGGGATGCAGATAGATGTCCGCCACCGGGACTCCCGGGAAAATCAGCGCTTCGAGAAAACGTAGAATTCCAGGAGCGCTGAACACCAGATCGCCTTGCGCCGCGATGCCGGGAATCACCTTTGAAAAAGCCAGGCCGATGGCCAGCGCGGGTATCACAAGAACGAATCCCGCGATCGGGCCGGCGATCCCTACGTCGAACAGTTGCCGCTTATAGTAGATGGCGGAGCGGATGCGGATGAAGGCGCCCAACGTCCCAATCAACGAAGGCGCGGGGAGGAAATACGGCAGGCTGGCGTCAATCTTGTAGTAGCGGCACGTCAGGTAATGGCCCATCTCATGCGCCATCAAAATCGTCAGCAGCGTGAGCGAAAAAGGCAGCCCGTGCAACAGATCCAGCGGATGGGTCAGCATGTGGGTGAAGCCCGTTAACACCCCAATCATGTCGTCTTCGAGAAACGCGGGGCGATTCCGGTCGAAGTTGTACGCCAAACGGGCGCCCACCGTGGTGGTAGTAAAAAAAGTCAGAAGCAGCAGAAGAGCGTGAAGCCAGTAACGCTCGCGTGGCGCGCGAAGCGGCTCCGCCAGATCGGGGACAACACGGTTTGGGGACACAACAGGTTCAGACTACTGCAGCGTTTGCAGTTCCTTGCCCGGCTTAAAACGCACCGCTTTGCCCGGAGGGATTGCCACTTCGGCGCCGGTCCGGGGATTGCGGCCGATGCCTGTCTTACGCGGGCGCACATTGAAGATGCCGAAACCGCGCAGTTCAATCCGTTCGCCCTGACCGAGTGCTCGCTTCATGCTCTCAAAAACGGTCTCGACGGCCATTTCCGCCTTCGTTTTAGTTATCCCGGTTTTGCTGACCACTTCATTGATAATATCGAGCTTGATCAAGACATCCTCCCCGTTCTTAGCCGCCGCTCTTCCGGGCCGCTCCCGGCAGAAACAGCAAACCTCATGATAAGATTAGGCTTAAAGCATTGTCAAGCTCAATCAATTCTCAATTCACTGTGGTGGACGAGGAGCGGTTCCGTAAGACCTGCGCGCAGTTCGCCACAGGCATTGCCATCGCCACCATATCCGGCCCTGACGGCCGGCCAATGGGCATCACGGTAAATTCATTCGCATCGGTCTCCTGCGCCCCCCCGCTAGTACTAGTGTGCGTGGATTACCGGTCGGGAATCCTGCCGCACTTTCGAAACAGCACGCACTACGGGATCAACGTATTGAACGACGAGCAGCGCGATGTCTCGGTGCGATTTTCACAACCGGAACTCGACCGGTTCGTAGGAATCGGATGGAAAGCGGGATCCGCGGGCGTTCCTCTGCTGGACGGTGTGCTTGCCACCATGGAGTGCCTGATCACCCAAACGGTGGAGGCCGGAGACCACGCGATCTTTATCGCGGAAGTTGTGAGCGCGGACTCGGCCCAAGGCCGGCCGCTGCTCTACTTCGGCAGCAATTACTGCACGTCTAATATTCTTCGGCCGGAAGCGTGAAGTAGAATCGCGAACCTTTTCCAGGCTCCGATTCGGCCCAGATACGCCCCTTGTGGATCTCAACCACTTTCTTGGCAATGGAAAGACCGATGCCGGTTCCAGGAAAATCTTTACCGTGCAATCGCTTGAACACCCCGAAAATGCGCTCGGCGTACTTCATCTCGAAACCGACGCCGTTGTCCGCCACGCAAAATACCCAGTGTTCCCCCTGGCGCTCCACGGACACGTGAATCTTTGGCGTTTCGGCGGAACGATACTTCACTGCGTTACCGATCAGGTTTTGCATCACAAGAGCAAGCCTCGACTGATCCCCGGTTACGCTTGGCAATGGATCGACAGTTACAACGGCAGCGCATTCATTGATGGAAGCCTGTAGATTCAGCAGCGCCCAATGGACTGCGCTCGACATATCCACCAATTCCAGGCGGTGCGCCTCTGGATTTCCCAGGCGTGAAAACGCCAGCAGGTCGCGGATCAACTGGCCCATCCGGTTTGCGCCGTCCACTGCGAATTGCATAAACTCGCCAGCCTCCGGGTCGAGCTTGCCGGCGTACCGGCGCGATAACAACTGGAGATACCCGGAAACCATTCGCAGCGGTTCCTGAAGATCGTGGGAGGCCGTGTAGGCGAACTGCTGCAAATCTTCGTTGGATCTGATGAGGTCCGCCTGTTTCTGCTTCACTTCCAATTCCGCCTGCATCCAAGGTGATATATCTTGAACGATGAGAATTCCCGTGGAAGGCTGGCCAAACATTGCAGGCAGATTGTGGGAATGACAGAGTAGCTCCCGGCGGCCCTTAGGTGTATCCCACTTTAGCCGCAGGCCGTCCAGGCGCTCCCCGCGGGCAACGCGGACCGCCGGGTAGGCGGAAGCGCGCAGCGGATTTCCTTCCTCGTCTTTGCAGTTGTACAGATCCTCGTACTCATCCAAGCTCTGAGCGAAGGCAAGTTCCCCGCCCGCCATGGTGTGTACAAAGCGGTTGGCAAATGTGATTCTCGCGGTTCCAGGCTCCAGGAAAACAACGCCCACCGGCAACAAATCCAAAATCGCCCGCAGCCATTTTTGCTGTTTTTGCGCCAGATCGGCTGTGTTCTTCTCATCGTCGATATCGGTGCAGGTCCCAATCCACTTTAGGATCGTGCCAGCGGCATCGCGAACGGGGATGGATCGGGTCAGGAACCAGCGCAAGTTGCCGGCGGCGTCCGCGATTCTACCTTCACCTTCGAAAACTTCACCGGATTTTAAGCCCGTCAGATCGGAATCCGCAAACGCATGCAGATCTTCCCGATGGATAATCTGACGCCACCCCATTCCGTGAAATGCCTCCGCCGGGAGGCCTGTATAGGCAGTAGCCCATTCGTTGACGAATTCGATTGAGCCATCGGCAGAAGCCGAAAATACCATTTGCGGAATGGCCTCGGCGAGCAGCCGGTAATCCGGACCGGCTTCGGTAAGGTTATCCGAATCCGAGCCCGCTGGAAACACAGCGAGACTGGCGATGATTTCCCCCTCACCGTCGCGCAGCGGCTTGACTGTGAGATTTCGAGGGAGATCGCTCAACGAGCGCGGGAGCGTGCCAAGAAGATCCTTCGCCGGCTGGTTCGCATGAAATGCAGTTCCAACTGAATCGAAGAGCATAACACCTTCGGGCAACGCATCCGCGACAGACTGCAGTATAGACATCTGTCCGGCACGCGCCTGGTACTGATCGAGCGCTAGTCCTAGTTCTAGTTCTAGTTCGCTGACCCGGTTTCGCAGTGCAAGAATTTCTATCGATTCCATTCGTGGTTCACCCATGTGGGCCTTGACGCAGTCTCTGGATTTTGCAATCCTACATCACTCTTCTACCACCATTGCGGACCATCGTGGTCAAAAAATGCAGTGTTGGCGCGCAACACCGGTACATTTTACTCAACGGCCATCGTGATTCCTCCGCCACTGGTTCGGCTTCGGGTATCGCCGGCAGCAAACCAGGCGATGGCAGCGCCTTCTAGAGATGCTCGCGACGTGTTACTGAGGTGTAATCGAACCGCAACTAAGGTGAAGAACGTGTATCGGCCCCTTTGTTTGGAACCAACCGTGCTAAGGAAAGAGCAGATCCATTGTGGGAAGGAATAGTGTCATCGGATGAATTACACAAATGTCAGACGGCCGGTAGAGGTGTTGCTGATTGAAGATAACCCGGGCGACATCAGACTCACCCAGGAAGCGTTCAAAGAGGGCCGTTTTCTGGTTAACTTCACGGTTGCGACGGACGGTGTTCAGGCGATCGACATGTTGAATCAGCGAGGGCCCTACGTGCAAACTCCGCGTCCGGACCTGATTTTGCTTGACTTGAATCTTCCCAAGAAGAATGGCCGGGAGGTGCTGGGCGAAATCAAGGCCGATGACGAACTGAAGCGCATTCCCGTCGTAGTGATGACCACGTCTAAAGCGGCACAGGACATCCACCGTGTCTACGATTTAAACGCCAACTGCTACATCACCAAGCCTGTGGAACTGGACGAGTTTCTGAAAGTGATCCGATCAATTGAAGATTTCTGGTTGACGATTGTAACGCTGCCGCAGGGGTAGTCTCCCGTTTCGCAGGGATCCCGAAGATGGGAGTCTGCAGGAATGAAACTATCATCGACCAAGCATCAACAATTTACAGGCTACGCAGTACTTGTAGGTCACTGACTCTGCCCTCGAGAAATTCTATCTCTGAGAGGTTGCTAGCGGCACCTTCATTTTAAATCCGGCAATTCGACTTACAGCGGATCGCGCCAACCGGCTGAAATGCTTCAGGAGTTCAACTACATCGCGATTCGCGCTTGGGGTGATC
>JANXXV010000566.1 GCA_025350445.1 Bryobacteraceae bacterium
CGTGAAATACGAAGACCCGACGCGCGACGCCGCACTCGCTGAGATCCTTGCGGTTAAGCTTAGCAAACAGCAATAAGAATTACCATGAACGTCGTACTTGGCGTGGGCGGAGGAATCGCGGCATACAAATCCGCGGAGTTAGCGCGCCTGCTCGAAGAGCGCGGCTTCGCGGTACAGACCGTAATGACCGAGGCGGCGCAAGAGTTCGTCCAGCCGCTCACTTTCGCCGCTCTAACCGGACGAAAGGTGATCACGGGCCTGTTCACTGAAGACATACTTTCCAACGCCATCGAGCATATTCAAATCGCGAAGGATAACGATGCACTTATCGTCGCGCCCGCGACTGCCGGCCTGATCGGCAAGTTCGCAAACGGTATAGCCGACGATTTTCTCACCTCGCTCTATCTTGCCTTCACTGGAAAAGTGATCCTTGCGCCGGCGATGAACACGAATATGTGGAACCATCCGGCGACGCAGCGGAATATCGATACTTTGCGTGACCGGGGGCACTTGATCGTGGAACCGGGGGATGGTCTGCTCGCCTGTGGGACCACGGGTCCGGGCCGTTTGGCCGAGCCCGGCGACATCGCCGCGGTGGTGATGAACGTACGCCGCGATCTGGAAGGCGAAATCGTGCTAGTGACGGCAGGGCCCACACAGGAACCGCTCGATCCCGTGCGGTACATTTCGAACCGTTCGAGTGGCAAGATGGGCTACGCTATCGCGGAAGCGGCTGCCGTGCGGGGCGCGAAGGTGATCCTGATTTCCGGACCCGTGAATATAAACCCTCCTGCCGGAGTAACGCTGGTGCGCGTCACGACCGCGCTTGAGATGCGTGAGGCAGTGATGCGGAACCTGTCGCAATCGAGCATCGTTGTGAAAGCCGCCGCGGTTGCCGATTATCACCTGTCCACGGTGCCGGACCAGAAAGTGAAGAAGACGGCAACGCGGTTTTCGTTGGAACTCGACCCCACCCCGGACATTCTTGCAGAGGTGGGAAAGAAGAAGACGGATCAGTTGCTGATCGGCTTTGCCGCCGAGACGCAGAACCTGATTGAAGAGGCACGCCGAAAGTTGAAAACCAAGAACTGCGACATGGTGGTTGCGAATCTGGTGAATCGGGAAAATCTTGGCTTCGAATCCGACGATAATGAAGTGGTGCTGGTAACCAGGAACGGCGATCCGGTTCATCTGGCCCGTGCGCCGAAGCGCGAGATCGCCGATCGGATTTTCGATCACGCTCTGCTGCAACGCCTGTCATGAATCCCGGCGAACTTCGTCAATATCTGGAATTTTACAAGGACCTTGGTGTGAAGGATCTTTACATCCGGCAGGTAGCCCCCGCAATTGTGAAACCCAACATAAGCTTACCCCCCGAATTACCCGGGCTGGCTCCGGAGAACGACACGCTGCTGAAAATCCTCGAAGATGTCGGCGACTGCAAACGCTGCCGCCTATGCGAGGCGCGTAACAAGATTGTCTTCGGCTCGGGAAATGAAGAGGCCCGGCTGGTCTTCGTTGGGGAGGGTCCGGGGGCTGACGAGGACGCGCAGGGAATACCGTTTATCGGCAGGGCGGGACAGCTTCTTACCCAGATGATTGACGGTACGGCGAAGAAAGAAGGGATGACCATCACGCGGCAGGACGTCTACATCTGCAACGTGGTAAAGTGCCGGCCGCCTGAGAACCGCGCGCCGCAACCGGACGAGATGGAGATTTGCGGCCAGTTCTTGTTCCGGCAGCTTTCCGCCATCCGGCCGAAGGCGATTTGCGCGCTGGGATCGACAGCGGCGAAGGCGGTGTTGGGCACCAAGGATGGCGTCACTAAACTTCGCGGGAAATGGCACAAGTGGCGCGACATTCCAGTGATGGTGACCTACCACCCTTCTTATCTGCTGCGGCCCTACAATCAAAACGCGAAGAAAGAAGCCTGGGAAGATTTGAAGGCCGTACTCCATTATGTCTACGACTAAGCAACCGCTCCCTGACGGTCGCGGCTCGGATAGGAAGACGGCGTGGTCGGATTCCGAAACTGAGCGTTTGGATTGCGTAACCGAGCGTTTGGATTGCGTAACCGAGCCGCGACCGTTAGGAAGCGGCACCCACCCGGTGGCGAACCGCGGACGCTTCATCAGCTTTGAGGGAACCGACGGCTGCGGAAAAAGTACGCAGATGCGGTTGCTTGCCGCGAAATTGCGCGCCGAAGGTCAGGACATTCTGGAATCCGCTGAACCGGGCGGCACGCGGATCGGATTGCAGATTCGCGGCATCCTGTTGGATTCGGCGAACCAGGAACTTTCCCCGACGGCGGAAATGTTGTTGTACTTCGCCTGCCGGGCGCAGAACGTCGACGAGTGGATTCTGCCCGCGCTGGACCGGGGGGCCACGGTGCTGTCGGATCGGTTTACCGACTCCACCCTCGCCTATCAGGGCGCCGCGCGCGGTCTTGGCCGCGACGTGGTGATGGCGCTTCACGCCATTGCCTGCCGCGGCTTGCTGCCCGGCTTGACTATCTATCTCGACATTGATCTGGATACCAGCCTGGAACGGGCACACGCGCGCAACCGGTTGATCGGCGGCAAAGACGAACGGCGGATGGATGAGCAAGCGGTGGAGTTCCATCACCGCGTGCGGCAGGAGTATTTGAAGCTGGCCGGAATGGAACCGGGCCGCATCAAAGTCATCGATGGCCGGGCGGACCGGAAGACTATCGCGGCCAGCATCTGGGAGGCAGTCTATCGTGTTTGAGAATTTCTTCGGAAATCCGGACGCGGTTATCACGCTCGCCCAAATGATGGAACGGGAGCGAATTCCGCAGACGATTCTGCTCTCGGGTCCGGAAGGGGTGGGCAAGGCCACGTTGGCGCGCCGATTTGCCAGCGCCGTGCTAGGCGGTGAACACAAAGTGGAACGCGACGACCTGAGCCTGGCCGCCAACATGGCGATCCTCTCGGACCGGGAAAAGTGGGCTTCCGATAAACGTGTGGACGACCCGTTGGTGTTCGCCTCACATCCGGACTTTCTAACATTCGCGCCGGATGGACCGCTGCGGCAGATCTCCATTCAGCAGATGCGGTTGTTGAAAGAACGGGCGCAGTTCAAGCCGCTGCGCGGGAAGCGGCGCGTGTTTCTGATCGACCGGATCGACCGGGCCAATGAACAGGCGGCGAATTCGTTGTTGAAGACGCTGGAGGAACCTCCAGATCACCTGATCATCGTCATGACGGCGGAAAATTCCTACGATCTTCTGCCGACCATTCGCTCGCGGGCCGTGCCGCTGCATTTGCGGCGATTGGACAAAGATGAAATGAGCCGGTTCGCCCTTTCCCGCGAGTTGAAAGATCGGGAACGGCGGCTGGCCTTGGCTGCGGGATGCCCTGGAATGGCGCTGTCCATCGATCTGGAAGTTTACGATAAACGGCGGGCCATCATGCTGACGTTGCTGCAGGTGGCGGCGAAACTGGCTCCGTTCGGGCGTTGGGCAAAGTTATCGGAATCGCTGAATGCGAGCAAGTCCGAGAAGCTGGAGTTTTACCTTCACATTCTGTACATCCTGCTGGAAGATTTGTTAATTCTTCAACAGAGCGCGGGCGAGATTCGAAACGCCGATCTTCAAAAGGACCTGGCGGCGGTTGCTTCGGCGATTTCGTTCGAATGGATCCGTGTTGCGGTAAAAAAAGTGGACGAACTGGTGGACCTGTTGCGGCGGAATATCCAGAAGGGCTTGGCTCTGGATTCCCTGGTGTTAGATCTGCAAAACCGCTGACGTTGGTTGCGGCACCCGGTACACTGTGATACTAATAAACGATAAGTCAGAGACACGAAAAGTCTTCCATGCCGCATGTCTCTTCAAAGCAGTCATCATAACGACTTTTCATAAGGGGAGTGTTCGTGGAGGGTGGCAACCGTAGGTTAATTCGTCCGTCAATGACGGAGATCAAAGATCAAATGAACCCCCGTCGCAGTCCGAAGAAAGCCTCTCCGCCGGAGCAGACCAACGCGGAGAATTTTTACTACATGAAACAGATGCAGTCCAAGACGCCGATGGTCATCGTGCTGAAGGACGGCGAGACGCTTCACGGAATCATCGAATGGTACGACAAGGGTTGCCTGAAGGTGAATCGGGAGGAAGGTCCGAATCTGCTGGTATTCAAACAGAACATCAAGTATTTGTATAAGGCGTAAGTCATCCGCCTGCCCGGTTAAGGCTTGGTGGTTCCCGCCTTCAACGCCAGCCGGTACTCCCGGCGTCCGCCCGCCTCTTCAAATCTGCGTTTCTCCTCGCCGGTCTCCGGGATGACAGGCGGAATCGGAATGCGGTTCTGTTTGGCATCGAGCGCTACGAACGTCAGGTAGGCCGACGAGGTGTGCCGCAGGAGTCCGGTGCTCATATTTTCCACCCAGACTTTGACGCCCACCTCCATGGAGGTGCGGAAGACGCGGTTCACCGCCGATTTCAAGATCAAAAGCTCGCCGATGTGGACCGGATGCAGAAACGTCATGTGATCGACGGAGGCGGTAACCACCGCATTCCGCGAGTGCCTGGCCGCGGCGATGGCCCCCGCCAGATCCACCAGATGCATTACTCTGCCGCCCAGCAGGTTGCCGAGCGGATTCGCGTCGTTCGGAAG
>JANXXV010000604.1 GCA_025350445.1 Bryobacteraceae bacterium
TTGAAGCGCGCCAGCCGCGCCACGCCGCACAGCAGGAACAGAAACGAGACGAAATAACCACCGCGGATCAGGTGCTCGCGAAGAAACGGCAGCGGACTGCTGACGAAGTAAAGTCCCCAGGTGAACGCCAGAATCGCCGGCGCCAGCCCGAACGTAATAGCGTCGGCCAGCGAATCCATTTCACGGCCAAAGTCGCTGACCGTGTTTGTCATGCGGGCGATGCGGCCGTCGAGTCCGTCCAGCACCACCGCGGCCCCAATCATCATCGCCGCGGCTTCGAAGTGGATATTGGCGCCCAATCCACCCGTCTTTGCCGCAATCACGCCTTCAAACGCTTTCAGAATCGCCAGGAACCCCAGAAAGATATTGCCCGCGGTGAACATCGTGGGCAGCGCATAGGCAGCGCGGTTCGGGCGCCGGTCCGGCGAACGCGGCGGCATCATGCTGAAATTGAGCTTAGGCATCGGTTAGTCTTCGTTACGGACTGCCAGGATGCTGGCGCCGGCTTTCACGCGCTGCCCGGGAATGGCGGTAATCACCCACTCGGGTCCGAGGATCACATCCACCCGCGAGCCGAATTTGATCATGCCGACACGTTCGCCGGCAGTGAGAGGTTGGTTGATTTTCTTGTCGAAGACGATGCGCCTGGCAATGAGTCCGGCGATCTGTTTGAAGACTACACGGGTGCCTTCGCCCTGAATCGTCACAATGTTCTGTTCATTAATGGTCGAGGCTTCTTCTTTGCTCGCCACCAGGAATTCGCCCTGGCGGTATTGAATATCGATAATGCGGCCGGTGATAGGCGCGCGGTTCACATGGACATCGAAGATGTTCAGAAAGATGCTGATACGGGTGGCGGTGGGAGATTCCTGCTTGATGGCCACCACCTTGCCATCGGCGGGAGAAACAGCGACAGGTCCGGGCGGAATTTCACGGTCCGGATCGCGGAAGAAGTACAGGCAGAAGGCAGCCAGTACAATCAGCGGGATGGCCCAAAGCGGGCCTGCGAGCCAAGCGATTACCGCCGCTCCTGCGCCGAAGCCAAGAGCGTAATAGATGCCGTCTATTACCATCTCATGCCATTGTCGCATGAGGGGTGCTGACAGTCGATCAGCTAAACATCCAAATAATTGCTCTAAGTGGGTACATTTACAGCGGCGGCCGGAGACGAGCGCTTCTCTCCACGCGGGGTCAACACCGGTGGCTCAACGCACAACCCGGTCCACCGCGGCCCGGAACTTCGTCGCCTGCGCCGGTGTCCGCGCCCCGAACTTGATATCCATCATGGCGTTCCTGTCGAACTGCACTTCGCCCCCGCGAGCGATCACATTTGTATACACCGACCACGCCAATCCGTAGTATCCGAAAGCCATCCCCACGTACTTGGAACTCTGCGAAACCGCCGCTCCCAGCGTTCCCAGTCCCAATCCGCCTCCCAGCGTCCGGCCGCCGATATTGGCCTCTCCACCTGTAGCGCCAACGTCGTGGTGGTGCCCGGCATCGTTATCCGCCGCGCGGCTGGCAAGAATTAGCGATATCACCGGTGCGATAAAGCGCGTCTTCGATTCCTTCGCTTGAACGCCGCCTTCCGAATCTACCTCAATCGGCGCCGTGCCGCTTCCCTCCGCACCCGCCAGCGTGGTTTGCGTCTTCATAGGCTCCCGCCGGGGCGCCCCGAGTCTCAGGTTTGCGGCCTCCGGCGGTACGTCGACTCTTTGGAAATCGAACCGAAGCCGGCCGCCCCGATGAAAGGATCGGGCTTTTGCCGCCACCACCACCGTGCCCATCAGCCGGGTGCCTTCCGGAAACAACAGCTTATGGTCCGCGGAAAACAGTGGCGCTGTCACCACCGCCGCTACCGCTTCGCCCTGCTTGGCCGAGGCGGAATTCAACGCCGTTAGCAGCCGCACATGAACAACGCTGTCCGGGGGTGGCTGCGACCCCAACTCGGCAAAATCCCCCGGTTTAACCGGCGCGAAACCGAACTGCAGTGGATCCCGCAACGCCGCATCGAACCGTGTGCCGCGCCGCACGTATTGCGGATGGTACGGCAGCTTCGACCAGAGTAGATCAATCAGTTTTTCCTTCTTATTAGGGCCGCGCACAATGTCGGCAATCCCTCTGGTGCGCGCATTGATGGCGCCGTTGATGCGGTCCTTTGCCGTTTGTTTTGCGATCCCCGGAATTCCGCTGTTTGGATCTTGCGGCTGCGTTCTTTGTTTCTTCTTTCCTGACGGCTCCAGATAGAAGGAATTCAAGCCCACCGTCTCCACCGTATTCATAGATACTCTACGCCCGTCCGGCAGGATCAGCGTCGTGAATTCTATTTGAGCGCTGCGAAGTGGAGTGAAATCGCCGCTTACGATCGCTTTCACCCGCAGCCACTTGTCGACCGGCTGAACCCGGCTTACCTGCCCTTGTGCGACCGTCCCGGCGGGGATCACCTCGCGGTCAAACGCAAAGACCGGTTCCAGCAATCTTGCCTCTACCGGAGCTCCGGTCCGTTTCGATACCCGCTTGGACAAATAAAGGCGCAGCGGGGCTCCGGATGGCACGCTGAGCGGGATTCCCGGAGTTTCTTCCAGGGCCGGCGTTTGAGCCGTTGCCGCAATGAGAGAAATACACCCTACCGCGACAATATTCAGCCCAACTTTCATACGACACCTACCGATCCGATGATATCACCGCGATCTCGGCGCAGCGGACAAACGCGACGGGCCGTTTCCTTCTCACGCCAGGTCCCCGGGATCGCACAGCCCGGGTTTCCGATCATCAACCGCTTGACGATTGAGGCGTCGCCGCGCAATGACCGTATCCGCCGCTGCTTCGACGCACATAAGTATCCTAGGGACGTCGAAAGCATTGCCATGAATCACCTCGCGTGGCCCGAAGCACCAGCCTGTTCGGCACGAAATCCCCTCCACCTCGATTACATACCGTTGCGAGGGTTCAGCAATAACAGTTAAGTGGCCATTGGTGGAAAAGCGGGCCAAAACTCTTCGCTGGAAAGGAGAAGCTAGCCAGGATTCCTGGCAAGACCGCCGTCTTCGAGGGTGTGATCCTCTTCCAGCGGCCACTAGCGGACACTCTGACTGCGGGCTCTTGAGGAGTGTCACCCGCGCGAAGGGAGCGAGACTGCGCCCGGCGGCCTCCTTCCAGCACTCCTCGTATGGTAATCAAATCGCCAGGAAGAAACCCAGGCCGGCGGAGTCGACAGGGTTCGCGATGCGACATTACGATGGACCGAACTCCGGCATCGAGACATCAGTTCCGTAAATCCAAGTACATAGCATTAGAGAGCCGGCACCAGCTTCGCCGGCCAATCGCTTTCCGTCTTCTCCCGTTCCGGCGATCACTGTAGTCCCAGTGGCCTCGCAACCTCTTCAACCGGCGCCGCGTGGCATCTTGCCTAAACCTTGAGCTTCAGTGTGTTCTCGATGTACTTCCTGGTGATGGCCGCACTTTCCTTCGGCGGACGAAACGGCGACGTGTCAAGTTCCACCGTCAAGAAGCCTTTCCACTGGATCGAATCCAGATACTCCTTCAGGCTGACGAAATCCACACCACCGCTTCCCAACGGGAAGAAGCACGGGTCCGTCATGCCTTCCATCTTGGCCAGGCGGGTCTTGGCGCCTCCGCGGTTTTCTGGCTTGGTGTCCTTGATATGGAACTCAACTACACGAGTACCAAGCTTCTTAGCGAGTTCGATCGGATCCATCCCAGCCATGGTGATATGACCGGTGTCCAGGACAAAACCAACATACTTCGGATCGGTGTTGTTCATCACAAAATCGATTTCGTGCCGGTTTTCCAACTGGCTCCACATGTGGGCATGCACACCGAAGCGAATGCCTTCGCCATGAATGCGCCGTCCCAACTCCTGACAGGCGGCGGCCATGTGCTTCAGGTCCTCATCCGTGGTGCCCTCCGGACTGCGCCGTCCCAGGTTGATCTTCAAATGGTCGCAGCCGAAGTTCTTAATAAACCGGACCAGCTTGATGTGGTCTTCGTAAAGCTGGGCGTGCTTGGACGGATCCTCGAAGTGTGTTTCCATCGGCGCTCCATTGGATATGGTGACAAATTGCACTCCGATGTC
>JANXXV010000621.1 GCA_025350445.1 Bryobacteraceae bacterium
CGACGGCGGGAATTCCGGCATGTACTTCCGGACGGCTTTCGGACCAGGATTCCCGAAGGGCTATGAGGCGCAAGTGAACAGCACGCATAAGGACCCGAAGCGGACCGGGAGCTTGTACAACTTTAAGAACGTGATGGAGCAACTGGTGCCGCCGGATACGTGGTTTACGCAGGACATCGTCGCGCAGGGGAACCACCTTATCATCAAGGTGAACGATAAGGTGGCGGTGGATTACGTCGAAGACAAGAACACCTACACATCCGGTTATTTTGCGCTGCAACAGCACAACAAGGGCAGCGTAGTTACTTATAAAGAGTTGATGTACCGGAAGCTGCCGGCGGCGGGCAAATAACCGCCGGCACTACTGGCAGCGCTGGGCATCCGGCGATTAGTGCTGCGGATGCCTTCCCAGATCCTCGGCCATCCGCAGATGCTCGCGCAAGGCGGGAAGCATCTTGGCGGCGAATGCTTTCACGTCTGAATCCATTCCGTCCGCGGCTTCGCGCTCGAATTCCTTCACGTCTTTCTTGTGGTCGCGCACCATCGATTTGATGTACGCTTTGTCGAAAGCTGCTCCCGACAGATTCGACATCTTGTCCAACATTGCCTTTTCGCTACCCACATCGGCCGGCAAGGAGACGTTCTTGGCCTTCGCGAGAACTGTCAGGTCGTTACCTGCCTGAGTGTGATCCTGCTCCATTTTCTTACCGAGTTCCTTCACCGCCGCGCTGGACGCTTTCTGTTGGGCAGTTTGCCCGAGTTGGACTTCCATCATTCCGCCCCGCGCCGCATCCATCATGAACTTCTGGTCGGTGGCATGGACCATAGCGCCGGACGCCTCCACTACCCGGTTGCGGGTGCTGGTCTTGTCATTCGTGGCAGTGGGTTCCTGACCGGCGAAGACTCCAAGGGATAAACCGACCGCGAAGGTGAGGATAACAGCCGACATGCCAATTGGATTTTTCATACTCAGTGTTCTCCAGTTAACTAAGCCGGAAGCAATTAGCAAACCGAAGCACTAAGTACAAGAAAACAGGCGGTGCCCCTCGGGGCGGGTTGTTGCAGAATTTACCCGTACGGTATATTCTTCAGGCCAGTCCGGACCGGTCAGTGCGTTCTCGGGTCGCGGCCCAAAAATTGCACCAGAGCTGCGCCAAGTCTTCGCTATTGCCTTTTCGCCTGCTACACGCTCCGCTGGCATTTCATCGTTCATCGTGCCTCAGTGTGCGCCATCCCGTTCATGCCCGGTGTCGGCGCGAGCGCTTCAACCGGGGGTCTGCTGAGTGCTGCCGCTCCCCGCCTCTTCCTGAGAAGTCACGCTCGAGCAGTACCATGCGGCCAAGGGTAAACAATCTAGAGTGTCTTCAAAATAACTAGACAGCCAAGGACGGTGGACCCCTTGCTCCGCGCCGAGGCCCCTGCCTCGGCTTCCCGGATCACAACCGCCATCCAGGCGGATAGCTGCGCAGCCGCTTCACCACCGCTTCACCACCGCTTCACCACCGTCCAATCCGAGTGTCTGGCCAATTTGCGGACACTACAACAGGCACGAATCTTTCTTACCCGCCAGCGGTTGAAAAGCGGAAGGCCAGCCTGGCGCACGATCCGAACTAACGAAGTCCAGACCGGGCAAGCCCGGTGGCCGACAGCCCGCATCGTGCCTCTTCAGGCCAGTCCCGACCGTTCGAGCAGCGCGTTCACGTCCGGGTCGCGGCCCATGAAATTGCGGTACAGTTGCGCCGGGTCTTCGCTATCGCCTTTCGAGAGGATGTTGGTTCGAAAGGCCATGCCTGTCTCCCGGCTGAAGATTCCCTCTTTCCGGAAACGGGTGAAGGCATCGGCATCCAGCACCTCAGCCCATTTGTAGGAGTAATAACCGGCGCCGTATCCCACCGGACTGGAGAACAGGTGGGTGAAACCGGCGATCATCGCGTAATCGCCGGGCAAAGGCGCGGACGTATAGGGCTGCTGCAGACGGCGGGAATATGCAAGCACGCTGCCATCCCGCGACGGATCGTAGGTGATATGCAATGAGAGGTCGATGAAGCCAAGGCCCAGTTGGCGCATTTGAACATTTGCGCCGCGAAATGTTTTTGCGCGCTTCATCTTCTGAAACAGGTCTTCCGGGATTGGCTCGCCGGTCTGGTAGTGGCGGGCGAACAGGTCGAGCGATTCGCGCTCCCAGCACCAGTTCTCCATAATCTGCGACGGCAGTTCGACGAAATCCCACGGAACGTTTGTTCCGGAAAGGCTGCGAACCTCCACCCGGCTCAAGCAGTGATGCAGCAGGTGGCCGAACTCATGGAAGATCGTCTCCACTTCGCGGTGCGTAAGCAGCGCGGGTTTATCTTCGATAGGCGGCGTAAGGTTTCCACAGATCAGGCCGAGGTGCGGTTCAAAGCCATTTGCAGTGGGGCGTCCAGTGATGAACGCGTCCATCCAGCCGCCGCCGCGCTTGTTCTCGCGCGGATACCAATCGGCATAGAACGAGCCCAGGGTCGAGCCGTCGGCGTCCAGAATCGCGTAGTACGTCGTCTGAGGGTCCCATACCGGAACACCCTTTTGCTCCACCACCTTAATACCGTAAAGGCGTTGAACAATCTCGTACATCCCGGCCACCACTCGGTCCAGCGGGAAATAGGGACGCAGCGCTTCTTCATCGAAGTTGTAGAGTGCCGCGCGCTGCTTCTCCGAATAGTAGCCGGTATCCCAGGGTTCGATCGCCGGCGCCGGCGGCCCTTCCAGTTCCTGGCGGAACGCGTAAAGTCCGGCATTCTCCTGATGAAAACGTATCTCCGTCTTGTCCTGCAGCCGCGCCAGAAATTGCAGGGCGTTATCTCCGGTGTGCGCCATGCGGTCATCGAGAACGAGATCGGCGAAATTATGGAATCCAAGCAGCTCCGCCTTGGCGCGCCGCAGTTCCAGGATGCGGCCGAGCAGCGGACGATTGTCGTGTTCGCCGGATGTGGCGCGTGTGATGTAGGCGTGATACAGCTGCCGTCGCACCGCGCGGTCGTCCAGGTACGTCATCAGCGGCGTGTAACTGGGCGCCTGCAAAGTGAAGCGCCAACCTTCGAGATTCTTCGATTTTGCGCTTTCGCGCGCCGCATTGATAGCCGTCGGGGGCAAGCCTGCCAATTTCGATTCATCGGCGATCAGCAGATCGAAGGCATTGGTGGAATCCAGAACATTTTCACCGAACTTTGTAGTAAGCACGGTAAGCTCTACATCGATTTCGGAGAGCTGCTTTTTGCCCGCCGGATCCAATTCCGCGCCCTGGCGGCGGAACGCGTCCACCGTCTTGGTAAGCAGCCGCTTCTTGGTGCCGGTAAGTTGGGCCGCTTCGGGCGTAGCTGCAAACTCCTGCACCACGCGCCAGAGTCCGGCGTCCAGCACGATGCCGGTGTAGTATTCGCTGACTTCCGGTTGCACTGCATTGTAGGCCGCGCGCAGTTCAGGATAAGTGGTCACCGATTCCAGATGCCCGGCCACCTGCATTGCGTAATTCAGCTTTTCGTTCATGTCCTCCAGCGCCAGCAGCGTGTTCGCGAAGGTGCGCGGCCCTGTGCTTTCGGCAAGCGATTTCTGACTTTCACGGGACTGCCTCAGCAGCTCTGTGACGGCAGGCTCAATGTGTTCGGCGCGAATCTGGTCGAACGGAATCTGGAACTGTATCTCTAGAAGCGGATTTGCAGGGGGGGCTGTGGTTGGCATGAAGATCGCTCTATCATTATCTCGTGAGACTTTCATTCATCGGGATTTCGGTTTACATCGGGCTTCTCGCCGCCGCGATTGGCAACTGTCAGGAAATCAGGAAGCTGAAGCTCACACCGGAAACGGTGGCATGGGGATACTACTCCGCCGGCACGAAGCCGGCAATGCGCATCCACTCCGGCGATACCGTGGAGATTGAAACCTGTTCCGGCAATCCGGACCGGCTGCTTGCCATGGGCGTTCCGGCCGATCAGATTCCGGCTGCCCTTCGGGAGATTTATAAAAAGGTGACAGACAAGGGGCCGGGCGGGCACATTCTGACGGGACCGGTCTATGTGGAGGACGCCGAACCCGGCGACGTGCTTGAGGTGCAGATTCAAGCGATCCGGCTAGCGGCGCCGTATGCTTACATCTAGCTATGCACTTGACTCATGTAGCCCCAACATATAGCATGAAGGGCCATGGAGGATTACCCTCGCGACTTAGCCGAATTTGAGCGCCGCTTCGCTACTGAAGAAGTCTGCCGCGATTATCTGGCGCAACTCCGCTG
>JANXXV010000715.1 GCA_025350445.1 Bryobacteraceae bacterium
TTGGCAAGGCATCCTGATGAGGTATCGTTAAAGATTATCGTCCAGCCACAGAGGTGGTTATAGTGAAAACGCAGATGATGGCTGCCGTCCTCTACGGGAAAGAGCATTTGGAAGTAGAGCCGGTGGCCGTACCCGAGATTGAAAAGTCGGATGTGCTGGTTCGCGTGAAAGCGGCGCTGACCTGTGGCACCGATGTGAAGGTGTTCCGCCGCGGCTACCATGCCCGGATGATCGTGCCGCCGGCGCTGTTTGGGCATGAACTTGCCGGTGACATTGTTGCAGTGGGCGATGACGTGAAAGGCTTTCGCGTGGGCCAGCGGGTGGTAGCGGCTAATTCCGCTCCGTGCCTGGAATGCTACTACTGCAAGCGCGGCCTGGAGAACCTGTGTGAGGATCTGCTTTTCAACAATGGTGCGTATGCGGAGTACATTCGAATTCCGGGCAGAATCGTCAAGCGGAATATGTACGAGATTCCGGCCCATGTTACCTATCAGGATGCGGCGCTGATTGAGCCGCTGGCCTGTGTGATGCGCGGCCTGGAAGAAACCGCCATCCGGCCGGGCGATACGGTTGCGGTGATCGGCCTGGGCCCCATAGGCCTGATGTTTGTGCGTCTGGCGAAGGTTTATGGCGCGAGAGTGATTGCGGTGGGCAGGCGTCCAACACAACTGGAACGCGCGGCCCGCATGGGAGCCGAAGATCTGCTGAATACCAGCACCGGCGAAGACTTAATCGCCGCCACGCGTGACTTGACCAAGGGTCGCGGTGTGGACGTAGCTATCGAAGCGGTCGGCAAGCCGGATACCTGGCAGCTTGCGGTGCGCATGGTGCGCCGCGGCGGTACGGTGAACTTCTTTGGCGGCTGTCCGAACGACAGCAAGATTCAACTCGACACCTCGCTGCTGCACTATTCCGAGATCACCTGCAAGGCCAGCTTTCACCACACGCCGATGCACATCCGAAAGGCTCTGGAATCGGTGAGCCATGGAGATATCACGGCTAAGGACTTCGTGAATCGCGAAGAGCCGCTTACCAATTTGCTGGAAGTGATGCGCCACCTGATGAGCCATAACGGCCACATGAAGACGGCCATCATTCCTTAGTTTCCGTTGGCCGCCGATAAACGCAGATGCACACGGTTAACGTATGCTGGAGGGCGGACCCCAGGTCCGCGCGGGTCCCCCGGACCCGCCGCCGTTGGTCTTCAATCTAGTGCTGGCTCCAAAAGACTTCGTACATTCGCCGGAAGCGCTGGCAAAGGCCTATACCGTTGCCGAGGCGGAGTCCTACACTCGTTGGCTTTCCACCAATCACTACGAGAACTTTCACATTGTAAGCTTCCTGCTGCCGAAGCGATTGCATCAGGACTTCTACAACGTCTATGCGTTCTGCCGTTGGGCGGACGATCTGGGCGACGAAATGGGCGATGCCGCTGAAAGCCTGCGCTTGCTGGCATGGTGGCGAAAAGAACTGCATGCGATGGTCGCGGGATGCGCAACGCATCCGGTCTTCGTCGCGCTGATGGGCACAGCGGCCAAGCACCAACTGCCGCAGGAACCGTTCGACGATCTGATCACGGCATTCGAGCGCGACCAGACCATCACCCGCTATGCCACCTACGAAGACGTGTACCAGTATTGCAAGTATTCGGCGAATCCGGTGGGGCGGCTGGTGCTGTATCTCTGCGGTTACTCGGACGCCGAGCGGCAGCGCTTGTCCGATTCCACATGCACCGCGTTACAACTCGCCAACTTCTGGCAGGACGTGGCGGTGGATTTGCTAAAGGACCGTGTCTACATTCCGCTCGAAGTAATGGCGCGTCATAGTTATACCGAAGACGATCTGTTTGCACATCGCGAAACGCAGGCATTTCAGGCGGTGATGAAAGAGGTTACCGGGCGCGCCCGACTGCTGTTTGAAGAAGGCTTGCCGCTGGTGCGGATGGTGAACCGGCGCCTTTCGCTGGACCTGGATCTGTTCAGCCGGGGTGGCATGATGGTGTTGGACAAGATCGAGCGGCAGCACTATCTGGTTCTGGGCCGGCGCCCCTCGATTTCGAAAGTGGAGCGCGTGGGTTTGCTTCTCGGCAGTCTGGTTCGAGTAGCGTTTTCGAAAGCGGCATGATCCCGGTTGCAGAGTCGTACGCCTATTGCCGCAATGTCGCACGCACGCAAGCCCGCAATTTCTACTACTCGTTTGTGTTGCTGCCGGATCAACAGCGGAACGCGATGTGCGCCGTGTACGCTTTCATGCGCTACTGCGACGATCTGAGTGACGGACCGCAGACAGCAAACCTTGAGACCATGCAGCGGTGGCGCGGTGAACTGGCTGACGCGCTCAACGGGAAATACGGCCTGAACCCGTGCTGGCCCGCATTTCACGATACGGTGCAGCGATACCGCATTCCACACGAATACTTCCACCAGATGATCGACGGCGTGAGCAGCG
>JANXXV010000721.1 GCA_025350445.1 Bryobacteraceae bacterium
GCGGCTGCGGCAATTCTGTTTGCTGTTGCCACGCTCTTCAACGCGAGCCTGAATGGCTCGCCGTCGCAGGAAGGCCTGGGATTGCGGAGCGCACCGTCTTCACTTTCGACGCCGGTGCTTGAGGTGGGTCCCACGATTCCGCCGAGCCCATGGGACGACGAACCGTCGGTAGCCAGCAAGCTGTAAAAGGACACCATCATGTCAAAAGCACTCGCGAATCCAAAGATTTTCGGAGCGGCCTGCCTGCTTTTTGTAGGAGCCACACTCTTCAACGCAACTATCAACGCCTCGACGCCGCGGGAAGGCCTGGGAGTGCGGAGCGCACCGTCTTCGCTTTCGGCGCCGGTACTTGAGGTTGGGCCCACGATTCCGCCGAGCCCATGGGACGACGAACCGTCGGTAGCCGGCAAGCTGTAAAAGGACACCATCATGTCAAAAGCACTCGCGAACCCAAAGATTTTCGGAGCGGCCTGCCTGCTTTTTGTAGGAGCCACACTCTTCAACGCAACTGTCAATGCCTCCACCCCGCGGGAAGGCCTGGGATTGCGGAGCGCACCGTCATCGCTTTCGGCGCCGGTGCTTGAGGTTGGGCCCACGATTCCGCCGAGCCCATGGGACGACGAACCGTCGGTAGTCGGCAAGCTGTAAGAAAGTTTCCCGGAATTCAAGTAGAACCTGAAAGGAGAACCCCTTATGTCTAACATATTTGCAAACCCAAAATTTTTCGCCGCTGCCTGCTTGCTTTTTGCCGGCGCGACATTTTTCAATGCGACCGTGAATGCCTCGCCGGGGGAAGAAGGCTTGGGAGTGCGAAACGCACCGTCTTCGCTATCGGCGCCGGTGCTTGAGGTTGGCCCGACGATTCCGCCGAGCCCTTGGGATGACGAGCCGGTGGTGACGAGCAAGTTGTAAAAAGATACGATCGTGTCAAGAGCTGTTGCGTACCCAAAGCTCTTCGCGGCGGTCTGCCTGCTGTTCGCCGAAGCTACGTTATTCAACGTGACTGCGAACGCGACGTCCAGCGCAATTGGCGTGGGCGCGGGCGGCATGGGATTGAGAGAGCCCGTGCGGATCTCCGCACCGGTGCTAAAGGTTGGCCCGGCGATTCCGCCGAGCCCGTGGGATGACGACGCTCCCTCGGTAGCCGGCAACAAGCGGTAGGGGCGGTGTACGACGGTGTCCGCGCAAGACTGTCAGTGCGGGTGGAACCACCAAAGGAGGTATCATATCGTTTATCTGTGATTTAATAAGAATTCTTACAAGGCTGCCGTCCTGAAGTTTTGGGGCGTCGGCTGATCGGCGAGATGAAATCCTTTCAGTGGTCTTTCTGGATCATCGGGTTGACCTTCCAGTATCTGGTCACTCAAGCTTTACTTTCAGGCCCCTTCCGTCAATTCACGGTTATTTTTGCCTACCTGTTGTGCCTCACCGTTACTACAATCACCGAAATATTGATGCGGCTTGACGTCGGCAAGCTGGGCGCCACGTATAACCGCTACTACTGGGCCGGCGACTTGCTGCGCGAGTCCGCCCTCTATGCGGTGGTGATCTCCCTGGTGTTGCATGCGATGCCCAATAGCCGGCGGCGCGCGGCGCTGTTGCGGCTGCTGGTGGCATTGGCGTTGCTGTTCTGGGTAGGTTCGATTGTGGTCTATCAGGATCCGAACTTGAATAAGTGGATGACAAAGGTGGTCCGGAATCTTAGTTTTTGCAGCGCTGTCTCGACTTTGATTTTGTGGTTCGTGCTGATCGCCTCGGAAAAACGCGATACACGGCTGCTGGTTATCACCGGCGGACTCGGTCTGCAGATGACCGGAGAAGCGATCGGCCAGTCGCTCCGTCAAATCTCGAAGAACACGGAGATGATTGGCTTTTTGACCATGTTATTCGCCCACTTCCTTTGTCTCTACGTCTGGTGGCGCGCGTTTAGCACGAGCCCGGAAGACGCTCCGGCGCTTTGAACGGCGCTGGCTTCGAGGAAGCTTTTTAGATCTTCCTGTTTCCACGTTGGTTCGCCGGGAGCCACATGGTCGAGCTTCCCTTCGCCCATGCACTGGTCCAACCGGTCCACGAGGCTGAATAGATGATCGAAGGAATCGACGATGAAGAGTAGAGGTTGATAGCGATCGATCTCGAACGATTGATGGATGGCCCATTCGAGCTGTAGCGGAGCGCGTTGCACGTCTGGCGATTCGATGCTGTGTTCGATTTCGCCATACGAGCTGAGCAGCCCGCTGCCGTAGACTTTCAAACCATGCTTTGAACGCATGAGTCCGAAGGCGCTGGCGAACCAGTTCCGGAAGACGCACACGGATGAATCGGCGGTGATGCTGGACGGATTGAATCCCATCCATGTGCTGCCTGCCGCGGAGGATGTCGAATGGAAGGACTATTGGAAGAGCTGGATGGTGAGTAAGTGACGATTGATCCGCCGGGGACGGCGGTGTCCGATATTTACAAACTGCTGATTGGCGCGATTGTGCCGCGGCCGATTGCGTTTGTGTCGAGCATGGATGCGGCTGGCGTGTTCAATCTTGCACCGTTCAGTTTCTTTACCGCGATAAGCGCGAATCCTCCGGTGATCTGTTTTTCGCCGATGGTTCGGGCGGGCGGCGGCGCAAGGAAAGACACGCTGCGGAACATTGAGGCTACCCGCGAGTTTGTAGTGAACATTGTCTCTGAAGACTTCGCGGCGCGGATGAACGTGTGTTCGGGTGAGTTTCCGCCGGAGGTGGACGAGTTCGCGGTGTCGGGATTGACTCCCGTAGCGAGCGAACTGGTGAAGCCGCCGAGGGTGGGCGAATCGCGCGTGACGATGGAGTGCCGGTTGATGCAGATTGTGAATGTGAGCGCGAAGCCGCTGGGCGGGAGCCTGGTGATTGGCGAAGTGCTGCGATTCCATGTGGCGGATGAGGTGGTGCGGGATTTCAGGATCGACCCGGATCTGCTGCGTCCGGTTGGAAGGATGGGCGGGCCGGGTTATACGAGGGTTACCGACCGGTTCGATCTGGTTCGGCCCGGGATATAATCGACGTG
>JANXXV010000762.1 GCA_025350445.1 Bryobacteraceae bacterium
TCTGGTTTCCGAGACGGTAGGCGCCTCGGTGAACATCACCATCCGCGACGAAAAGTCGAATGAGATTCTCACCGACAAGCTGCTCTTGAGTGATGAGAAGAACCCTTCGCAGCAGATTCTGAACCTGAACACAAAGTATCCTCAACTGCTTGACATGCGCGGAACGGTGGATTTTTCCGTGGTCTTTCCCCGCGCGGGCCGCTACGACGAACTTACTTTCACCGGGCTTGCCCTGCACAGTAATTCCAACGGGACGCTGTCCGCCGTACAAACCCAGACCTCAGCCGATTGGCAATGATCTATTCGAGGTCTTTGGCAATCCAGGGATAGAATCGCTTTAGCGCGGAACGTCGGATGAGCACCAATTGCGAACAAGGGCTCTCCGCATTGGCGGCCCCAACGGCAATCAACACCCGGTCTCCCGGCAGAATGCGGGAGATCGCGTTCATGGTCGCGGCGCCATTCTTGTATGCGTGGACGCGGGTTTCGGCCATCGGGAAGTACGCCTTGATGCTAGTGCCGGCGACGGCATTGTAGGCCGCGCTAACCATGGCTCCGCCCGGCATGTCGAAGTAGAACACCCACTCGTAACCCAGCTCGGTGCGGTCCGCCGAATCGTCTCCATATTCGAGAATCGCGAATCCGGTACCCCGCACCGAGTGGGCGCCGGAACCGAACTTGGCTGCGATGTCCGTCATTGACTCATGCAAAGTGATTTGAGATAAAGACGGCGCGGAGTGTTCCTCCGCGCCAAAAAGTACAGTCAGTGAAGCCAGCAGTAAGAGTAATCTCATTTGCCGTAGGTTGCCGGATACTTGGGATTCTGCAAAACGTTCTTGACGAATGAGTCGCCTTCCGCCGTATCCCCCGTAAGGGCGACCGCCATCTTGAATGTAAGGTCCGACTGATCCATATAGCCGGTGAACAGAAACGCGCCGGGGCCTTCGGCGGTAACCGGTACTGACGACCCCGTGTGATTTCCGGTCCGGAAGCCAACGGAGATCCGCAAAGTTCCCTTGTCGCCTACCTTCTGGTTCTCGGGGTAGCCATCTCCATTCTGGTCGATGTAGTCGGGGAAGCCTTCTCTGGAAATGTTCTGATACGTCAAACCGAAGGGGCCTTCGGTTCCCGTAGTATTCGGATCGCCACCCGAGTTGAAATACCCGTAGGAGGCGCGCACGTTGGAGTAGGAATCCTTCATCACCGTCGTCTTCTGTTCTCCAACCGGTTGGTTCACGGTGACGTTGAGCATCGTGGTGTGGTCCGTGAAGTCGGCGTCCTCAATCACGTTGGCGCCGATGATCGACATCGACTGGTCATGGTCCGCGGTGACTACGATCAATGTGTCCTGCGTGGCGCGGCTCTTCGCCCAGGCCCGCGCGACTCCCACCGATTTGTCCAGTTCTATGACGTCCCAGATAGTGCCCGCGGCGTGATTGGGATGAGACTGCTTATCGATCGACGCGCCTTCCACCATCAGAATGAACGGCTGGCTGCCATCAACTCCGCCCAGTGCATCAATTGCTTTCTGCGTCATCAGATCGAGGAACGGCTGATCCTTCCAGGTGCCAAACGAAGGAACAGGTTCGCTGGCCGGACGGGAGAGGCCGAGTTTATCGTAGGCGACTTCCATGTTCCCGTTCGCCGTGGGACGGATGCCGGTGGAAGCTCTAGCCACGGTGTTCGGCCGGCGGAATAGACCCAGCACTTTGGAGTCGGCGCCGGTGATCGCCTTTAGTTCAGTGGCCGTGGACACGAACTTGAAGCCTTTACCTTGGAACTCTTTCACCAGGTCGCGCCCATCGAGACGGATATCGGGATCGAAGTCTTCCTTGCCGCCGCCGAGGATCAAGTCGAAACCGGGCTGGCCTGCGAGCATCGGATTCTCGAAGTACTGGCGGGCGACTTCAAAGGTGTAGGCGCGGCTGGCGGTATGCGCTCCTTGGCCGGCCGGGGTAGCATCGGTAATGAAGGCCGTGGAAACAATGCCGGTGCGGTAGTTGTACTTGCGCTTCATGTACTCCCAAAGAGTTTCCACCCGAGGATTATCGGTGGCGGAACTCAGCGTGGAGGAATTGGCGGCCGCTCGCCAAACGCAGTCGGTGCCGTCCGCGAAGACGCCCAACGCGCCTTCAAATGTCTTGTTTCCAGTCGACCATGCGGTGGCCGTGTTAGCGGAGTCCGGGATGACGCGGTCGGAGGCGTACGTCATCACCATGCCGCTGATCGGCATTCTGTCCATCTCCATCAGCTTGTCGAAGAAGCCTTCCCGAAAGCCTCGGACGCCGGGGACTGTTTCCACGCTTCGCGAGACAATGCGTCCGGCATCGCGATAGGCGGTCCCCATGGCATCTCCGATAAACAGGATTACGTTGCGTCCTTTCGCCGCAAGGCTGAACTGCCGTACCTGGATATCCTTGATCGCTTCCAGATTCTGGTCGCCGGCGGTAGCGGTGGCGATGATTCGCACGTTGCCAATGTCGTTGAAACCCACCAGGTCGGCACGATAAACAGTGTCCGGTACGCCGTCGCAATCCAGGTCCACCTGGGCGGGGGCCTTGAACTGGCTGGTAATATCGCGTCCGTTGGCGGTGACTTTGAAGCCCGTTCCCGCCGTTGCCTTGCGCAGCTCAACCACAATGTCGATTCTTTGGTCCTGCAGCAGCCGGGTTCGCTCCGGCAGCGCGATGGACAGGCTCTGACCGTAGGCCGCGCCGGATGTCGCGAGTGCCGCAAAACCGGCCCACTTCAGCAGTGCTTTCTTCGTACGGCTCATCGTACCTCCCAAGGGTGAATGGAAAAACGTCAGCCAAGAGGATAGCGGGTTAACAATAACTTCTCGTTAAATTAGCGTGAATATTTAGTCGCGATGCTGGCTTGGGCGTCTCAAACGTGAGAAGGTGCTTATATGAACCGCCCCGAGATGCTGAGCCGTGTCCATGCCCAAACAGACCAGTGGGATATGGTGATCGTCGGCGGCGGAGCCACCGGAGCGGGCATTGCCGTGGATGCGGCATCGCGCGGCTACGACGTGCTGCTGCTGGAGCAGAGCGATTTCGGAAAGGGTACGTCCAGCCGCAGTACCAAGCTGGTACACGGCGGCGTGCGGTATCTGGAGAAGGGGAATATCTCGCTGGTGATGGAAGCGCTCAAGGAGCGCGGAATCTTGCGCCAGAATGCGCCGCACATCGTCCACAATCT
>JANXXV010000823.1 GCA_025350445.1 Bryobacteraceae bacterium
CCCCGATTCGTACCGAAGATTCAGCAGGCAGTAACACCGGCAGTCCCGATAGAATCCTCTCCCGGCGTTGTATTGCCTGAGCATTCCACGGCGGAACTGGACTTCCCGCTCGTGATTCCGGCCGGCAGGCGTCCGAACTCGCGAAGATGGTTGATGCTGGCCTTGGCCATCCTCGCAACAGCGCTGGCGTTTTTCACGTGGCGGTTTCGCCCTGCGCCATCCGCGCCGCTACCCGAAGCAGTGCGAATAATTAGTGGCGCCCCGGAAGGATTTGTAGTGGTATCGGCGACTGGTGACAGATGGCGGGGCGATGCATGGTTTAAGGGCGGGAAAGAAGCCAATGACGGGCAGCCTGTAAGTATAACCAGCGATGTACCATTCAGCTATCAAAGGCAAGGGAATTTCGACTACGGCATTCCGCTTTCGAATATTCCGTACGAATTGAGGCTTTATTTCACTCCTAGGATTGTGACGGAGGGGAGCCCCGGTATCACCGCGCATGGTTTTGATGTGCTGGCAAATGGGGCGAAGCTGCTTGACGCCCTGGATCCCGGGGTCAGCCAGCGGAATCAAAGCCAATTGATCACCAGAGTGTTTCATGATATTAAGCCGGGGCCCGATGGGCTGCTTCACCTCTCATTTCGCAATGGAGCGGAGATGGCTTATGTCAATGAAATAGAACTAACCCCTGGTGAGGCGGGGAAGCTCACCACGATTCGCCTGATCGCAAGGGCGGCTCCCTATACCGAACCGAATGGCAAGACCTGGGCTGCCGACAGATATGCGATTGGGGGAACTCTAACCTTAAGAAGTGAGCATTTAAAAGATAGCCTGGATCAGAACCTGGGGTCCGGCGAACGGTATGGAACTTTCACTTACGAAATACCGGTTACTAAAGGACACTTCAGCCTGAAGCTCTATTTTGTGGAAACGTGGTTCGGCTCAAAGCTGAACGGCGGTGGTGTAGGAAGCCGGCGTTTTGACGTTCGCGCGAACAGCGTGCCCCTGCTGCAGGACTTTGACATCTTTCAGGAAGCCGGGCAAAGAAACCGGCTGGTGATTAAAGAATTTCACGGACTCACGCCCAATGCCGATGGATACATCGATTTGGATTTCGCTCCAAGGGTCAACTTTGCTTGTATCAACGCGCTGGAGTTGTACGACGAAGCGCGTTAGTGAGAGCCGGCGGACGTTTACGTATTGCGCGCGCGAGTCACAATGATTGCCGGGGTGTTGAGCATCAACTTCCGCGGGTTCGGCGGTTCCTTGGATTGGCCTTGCCATCGGTGTTAATCCGCGTTATCCGCGGCCAAGATTTTTAGCCGCCGATTGACGCGGATAAGCGCGGATGGCGGGGCGAACCCTCATAAGCGTTTACTTTAGCTCGCAGCACCACAGCATATAGCGAGCAGCGCAAATGCAGACCGCAACCTGTAAACCTAAATCCGTTAGTTGGTTCCACCCAAATCCAGATAGGTTGTTAGCCCGCACGCAATTGCAACGGACTTAGTTATCACTTGAATGGTGAACTGCGGAGTAGTTGGAATCCTGAAGCGTTTCAACGATTTGGCGCGATCCTCCGTGGTCGAACTGCCGGATTTAGGGTAAAACATTTTTGACCTAGAATGTTCTTAAGTAAATGCCTCTGGGGTGAACCCCAAGGTTCGATCAGTCGAATGAATTCACCTTGGTTCCCCGCGCGGGAGACTTTGCGTCGATTAAGCCAGGAGATGCGGGGGGGAATACCCGTCTGGCGGCTCTAACCGCCGGATTGTCTAATTTCTCCGCCGGCAAATGCCCGGCTGCTAACTACCTTCCCTACTTGCCGCCTTCGAACCCATACAGCTTCGGCGACATCTTATAAGTGAAGCGCGCCGGATTCACCGCGCAGGCGCCGCCCGAATCCACGGTGATGAGGCGCTTCGAAACCGGCTCATACGCAGCCAGCGGCGCGATGGTGCCCTTGGCAACCAGGATCTTTTCACGCTCCGGGTAGACGCCCACGCTGACAAGCTGATGAATGCTGAGCGGCACCGTGCGGTTGGTATTGAGAACCAGAAGATTTTGCAGGTCGCGCGTGGAGCCTTCCACTTCGATCACCGCCGTGAGCCCCGAATCCCAGTAGCGGTAACCTCCATGGCGGACTTCGGTTTCAACGAATTTTCCATCATGCAGGGATTTCACTTTCCCGCGAATCATTACCGGCTCGCCGTGCATGTCGTCCGTCTTGCCACCCACCGGAAACTCAAAAGATTGGCCCACGCCGCCGCTGACCGCTTTCTGCACCGCTTTGGGATCAAAGATCGCAACTACCCATCCTTCGGCTTTCTGTTTCACCAGTTCGGCCAACACAAACGTGCTGTCTCCTGCTCCGCCGCCGCCCAGATTGTCGCCGGTATCCAGCAGGGTCACCGGGAATGCTTTGCTTTCCATCGCCATGCGGACAGCCTTGGCAGGATCGGGTAGATCGAATTTCAACTGGTCGCGGATGCCCCACAGCATGGCGGCCAGCCGGTCGGCTTCGCGCTTAGCCAGTGCCGGATCGTTGTCGGTAATCACCACCACGCTGGGCCCCATGGCCGGCACATCGCCATACTGATACCCGCCGGGAATGCTCACTGCCAGCACTCCGGGCAGCTTCTCGGTTTCCTTGCTTGCATCCACAATCGCCTTGAGGGGCGCCCTATACGTATCGTGGAAAATCAAATTCAACATCATCGGCGGCTTCACCAGCGCCTGTACTGGTTTCACTTCACCCATGATCATGCGCACCAGAATCTCGGCGGTCTGAAAGCCGCGTTCCTTTGTGTCCAGATGAGGGCACTCTTTTCCAGTGATCACCACATTGGCATTGGCGATGATCACCGGGTCCACGTTGGCGTGGAAGTCATGCGTGACGGCGATCGGAAACCGCGGTCCCATGGCCTGCCGCACGCGGCGCACAATCTCCGCATCGCCGCTCGGGTAGCTGTCCACCACCATGGCGCCGTGCAGAGTGAGCAGTACGCCGTCGTAGGCGGGCTCCGTCTTCAGGCCTTGTATGATGCGGCTCACCATGCCGTCAAATGCTTTATCGTCCACCGGACCCCGCGGAACCGCCGCGAAGAAATGAATGGGGTACAGCTCAACTCCGTACTTTGCCGCGCCCGCAATCATTCCAGAAGCATTGACGCTGCTCTTCGCCGTTGTTTCCAGCCATTGCCGCCGATCGGAAGACAGCGCATCCGCTTCTTCAAAGTCCGCCAGCGTAGCCTTGGTGCGGTTGAAGCTATTGGTCTCATGGGAGATTCCGGCAACGGCAATACGGATGGCTCCGCTCGCGGGCATCAGCCCGGCGCAGAGCAGCGCCAGTGAGGCGAAGTATTGGAAGCGGCGCATTCTCAGGTCAATCCCCGATGCTGGTTGGTTTATACCCGCCCCGTGACCGGTCATACAACCAGATGGCGCCGAACACCACCAACAGGACCGCCGGCAAGACGGCCACATACCGGAACGAAGTCTGCGAAGCCACGGCCAGCACCCGGTTCAGTTCATCGCCGGTCAACTTTCCGAAAGCTGCCTCGCCTCCGGCAGCGGCAATCTTCGCACTATCGAAAACCTTGCCCATCAACGGCAGAACAAAATAGATAGATAACGTTCCCGCCGTGCCCATCAATCCCATCAGCAGCGCGCCGCCCCTGGGGAACCGCTCGGATGCGGCAGCCAGCATGGTGGGCCACATGTAGCAAACGCCCGTGCCCCAAACCGTAGCCGCCAGTAATCCGGTAACCGGCGAATTGGCAACGCTCAACAGCAGCAGTCCAGCCGACGCCAGAAGCGAGGAAGTCCAAAGCAGCCCCACCGGCGACAGCTTATGCACCATCGGGCCCGCAAAGTGGCGCATCACAAACATCAGACCGCTAACGTATATCAGGAGCCAGATGCCTTGCATACCCACCGTTCGCGTCAGCGCCAGATCCACCCACTGTCCGGGTGCAAGCTCGGAAGCCGCCGTCAGGAACATGGAAAGGAACCAGACAATGAAGAACGGCTTGCTCACTTCCTTAAACGTGTCGCTCGTAGGAATACCGGACGCCACGCGCTCGGTAGGCGGAAACTTTGCAAACAAACACATCACGCCAAACACCACCGACGGGATCAACACCATGGAGAACTTCACCTGCCAGTTCATGTTGAGATACCCGATAAAGAGCCCAATCAAGCTGCCGAAGATAATTCCCGCCGGCCACCAGGCGTGCAGCACATTCAATCGCGCCGTCTTCTCTTCCGGATAGAGCGTCGTCGTCAATGGGTTGATCACGGTCTCCACCAGCCCCTGTCCAATCCCGATCAGCACCATCCCGAACCACACCACGTTATAGATGGCCGCCCCGGAGGCAATGCTGCCCGCGAACACCACCACCAGCGTCCCCGCAATGAAGCAGACGCTCGATAGCGTCAACAGCCGTCCCATCCCCAGATAATCCAGCAGCGGACTGCCAATGGCGATGGTGAAGGCGAAGCCAAGGAACGCCACGCTCAACACCGTGCCAACCATCTCCGCCGACCGCAGTTTGTCTATCGGATCGAAGAATGTGGTTTGCAGATCGGTAGCGACGCTTCCGCGCAATCCGAAACTCACTCCGGCGGTAACGAGTGCGATGACGCTCAGAATGAAAAGCTTCCGTTTGTTGAAGGCTGCGTGCCGGTCAACTGGGACCGTCTTAATAGATGTTGCGCTCATGATGGTTTCCGTATGGTATCGAATATTGACGAACAGTGTGAGGCCGCGCGGTCATCCCCTCCACCGCACCCCAAGGCCCAGCGTCTTCTTCGCGTAGGCAAAACCGCGCTCCAGATCCACACGCTGCTGCTCGCGGAGCGCCGCTTCGTATTCCGGCGGCTGCTTGCCCGCGTCTTCCACCACCATGGTGGTCATCAACGGATGGCCGCTCTTGGCCAGCGCCACGAAGCGCGCGAGCTCAGCCGCACTGGCGTGTGGAAAAGCCTTCCAGAATTCCGGCTCAAGATAAGGGACCACTCTGGGTGGACGTCCGGTGATGTTCTCAAGTTGCATGGTGGAATTCGGACACAGTTCGCGGAAGCGCGCGACGAACCGGCGGAAGTCGATAATGCCTTCGCCCAACGCCACCCACTGCGCCGCCGCCCCTCTGGGATGCTCGAACAAAATAGAATCCCGGATGTGCGTCGTCACTGTATACGGCCCCAATACTTCCAGCGTGGTCACTGGATCTTCCGCCACCCACATCGGATTGCCCGTATCCAGGCACGCCGACGTGTAATCTTTACCGGCTTCTTCAATCAACGCTTTCAGTTCGCGCGCCTGCATGTCGCCCGAGTGATTCTCCACCGCAATCTTCACGCCCGCATCCAGCGCCTGCGAGCGCACCGCCTTCAACGCCTTCACCGTATTTTCGATATGCAACTCAATCGGAGCCGGACCCAACCTGTCTTCCGAACTGCCCATGAAGCATCGCATCGATGCCGCGCCCACTGCCTTCGCCACCCCGATACCTTTCAGTAAGTAGGCAACCGGCGTACCCTGCTTCGCATTCCAGCTCTTGGTGGACGGGCAGATGCAACCGATGCCTGCATCCAGCATCATGCCCGCCGATGTTGCGTGGTCTTTCACTCTTTGCAAGTACGGCGGATCGAGACTTTCAAAATCGTCGAGGCTCGACAGCTGAATGGAATCGAGCTTTAGATTTGCCGCGTAATCGATGAACTGAATCGCCTTCCACTTCCACGCGCGCAACGAATACGTATCGAAGCCCAGCCGGATGCCCGTAGGAGTCCGCGGCCGCGCCTCTTCTATCGAGGCAATCGCCGCCGCCGCTTGCACTGCCGTCTTCAGAAAAATTCGCCGTAGCATTCTCTTGCTCCCGCCTCTACCATAGCCGCTCCATCGCCAACAACAGAACACCGCTTCTTTGTTCCAACCCTCCCCCTTGGTGAAAAACTGCGTTTGGACCAATAAAAACGGCCCCGATTGCTCGGAGCCGTGAGGGAACTTGTATGCTGTGGTCCCTTGCGGGACGCGTCGTCAGCTACTTTTTCTTCTTAGCTGGGGCCTTCTTGGCCGGCGCTTTCTTAACAGCTTTCTTGGTTGCGTTCTTCATTGAGTGATTCTCCCTAACATCTAAATTTGCGATCCGAAAAGATCGCAGTGTGATCCATATATAAGGTGAGACGAAAATAAAGTCAAGAGAAAAATGCATGCGGCGCTCACTTCGATGCGGGTTCGCTGTTGAGCATCTCGAAAAAACGTTTCACTTGTGAATTGTTTCGTCTCACATCTTGCACTTTTCTTGTTGCCGCCGTGGCCGCGCTCACGGTAGCATCACCATTGATGAAGGCTGTGCCCATCTCTCAAACGATTCTGATTTTCGCGGCGCTCGCGTGCTTCGCCACCGCATGCGGACCGAAGAGAAAAATAAAAACAGCGAAGCCCGCCCCCATCGGATCGAGCGGGACAGGCATCGCCAGTTGGTATGGAGATCCTTACCACGGGCGGCGCGCGGCAAACGGCGAGATCTACGACATGGAGAAGTTGACGGCCGCGCATCGCACTCTCCCCTTCGGCACCTGGGTGCGGGTGAAGAATCTTTCGAACGGCAGGACGGTGGATGTGCGCATTCAGGATCGCGGTCCATTCGTGCACCATCGCATCGTCGATCTTTCCCGCGCGGCGGCAAGAGAGATTGAGATGCTCGGACCTGGAACCGCGAAGGTGCGCGTCACCGTGATCTCTCCCCCGGCGCTTCGCGAATCACCGCCTCCCCCGGCCGCTAAGAATGCGGATCTGTTCGCGGTGCAGATCGGCGCGTTTCAAGATCGCGCCAAGGCCGAGTCAATCGCGGCGGGCATGAAGGAACTCTACGGTACGGCGCGAATCGTAACCCGCGAAGGGAAACCACGTCTTTACCGCGTCCTCGTAGGCGGGGAGGACTCGAACGATAAAGCCAACGCACTTGCCGGGCGCATGCGCCTTGCCGGCGCCGACGGATTCGTGGTCCGGTTAGACGTCCCCGCCGAACCGGAACCCAAGCCCTAGGCGCTAGTGTGCCGTCCGGGCTAATTCTTTACAACATGCGACTGGGCGCAAGGTGGGGCAGACAACTTGTCTGCGCCACCCCTCGGCGAGCGCTCTTGCACCAGTCGTCAACTCGTACGGGGGACGGGACACTAGATCGAGGATGGACGCCCGCGTCCGCGCGTGGCGCCCGGCCGCACTCCCGCCAAATACCCGGAGACTTTTCATCCACCGCCGCCACTTATTCTGAGAATGACTGGTGAGTCTATCGAATTCCCGCGGGCGCTGATCGGCAACTCTCCGCGCATGAGGCAGGTCCACCGGCAGATTGAAAAGTTGGGCCACACCCGTTGGCCGGTGTTGATCCTCGGCGAAACAGGCACGGGCAAGGAAGTGGTTGCCCGATCCATCCACGCCGTCGCGAACATCGGCCCCTTCGTCACCATCGATTGTTCCGCCCTTGTGGGGCCTTTAATGGAGAGCGATCTGTTCGGCCATACTAAAGGCTCGTTTACCGGCGCGGCCGCCGCCAAGCTCGGCATGATAGAGATGGCCCATGGCGGCACCGTGTTCCTCGACGAGATCGGCGAGTTGCCGCTCGACATGCAAGTGAAGCTGCTGCGCGTCCTGCAGGAAAAAGAGTTCCGGCCCGTCGGCGGTCTCAGCGCCAAAAAATCCGACTTTCGCGTCATCGCCGCCACCAACCGCGACCTTGCCACGGAAGTTGATCGAGGGGCATTCCGCCGCGATCTCTTCTATCGTCTGAATGTCGTCACCATCCGCCTGATTCCGTTGCGCGACCGCAAGGAAGACATTCCTGTACTGATTCAACATTTCCTCGACCGCTACGGCAAGAACCATTCGCTCACCCGGGAAATCATCGATGCCATGGCGGCGTACGATTGGCCGGGCAACGTGAGAGAGCTGGAAAATTCCATGCAGCACATGGTCGCCATTAACTCCGGTCCACTGCTGCACATTCCCGATCTCCCATCGGCTATTCAGAACTTCACCGCGGCGCACAAATCGCAGTTCCGTTCCTTGTCCGTATCGGCGCAGCAGACGGTGGTTCCTCCGCCAAGTCCCGGATCCGGCACGCAGTTCGCCGGACATCACATTCTTCCTCTTCCGGAAGTGGAGCGCCGTGCCATCCTCGAGGCCCTCCGCTACACCAAGGGCGACCGCGCCACCGCAGCCATCATGCTTGGCATCGGACGCACCACGTTGTATCGAAAGCTGAAAGAATACCAACTTGAAGACTGATAACCGCACTACCGCGGCATCGTGCAAGAATGACCATGCAAGAATGACCATGCAAGAATGGATGCTTGCCAATTGCACTTGACGCAACCTACAGCATTGGGGAGGAACTCTCAGGCGTGGGCGTGTACTGCCATGAGATACTGACCGGCCTCGCCACTGCCCACCCGAAGACTCCGTTCCTCTACTGCTACCGTCCAAGGCAATACTTCCATTCGTTCGGGCGGCGCCTGTTCCGAAACTGCAGCCGGTTTCTCTTGCATGATGAATTCCACGTGCCGCGCGCCGAACTTTTCCACGGCCTCAACCAGCGAATGCCGGTGAAGCGGATGAAGCATCGTGTTTGCACATTTCACGATCTGTTCGTGCTGACGCAGAACTACGCCACTCCGGAATTTCGTAAAGTGTTCACCGCGCGCTCCAAACGGGCGGCGGAACGTTGTGACGTGATTATTGCAGTTTCCCAGTTTACAGCCGGCCAGGTAGAAGAGCATTTGAAAGTCGACAGAAGCCGCATCAGGGTGATCCACCACGGTGTTCGCGAGGCCGCGGACCGCACCACCTTCCCGCGCGAAAATCTGATCCTTCATGTAGGCGCGATTCAGGAACGGAAAAACATCACCCGTCTGGTGGAGGCTTTTGAAACCGTGCCGAAGGATTGGAGGCTGGTGCTGGCCGGATCGTCGTCCGGCTTCGGAGCCGAAAATATTCTGAAGCGCATTGAGACCAGCCCGGCTCGGGATCGTATCCAAATCACCGGCTATCTCTCGGCACCCGCACTCGACCGCCTTTTCGCGCGGTCCCGCATCTTCGCGTTTCCTTCTCTCGACGAAGGCTTCGGAATGCCGGTCCTCGAAGCGATGATTCGAGGCGTGCCCGTTATCACCTCAAACCGGTCCGCACTTCCGGAAGTTGCCGGTGACGCGGCACTGCAAATCGATCCGGACGATACCGAAGCTCTCGCCGGCGCGATGCACCGCTTGATTGGCGATCCCGCTTTGAGTACGAATCTGATTGCGGCGGGCAAGGAAAGAGTAGCCAGGTTCACTTGGCGATCCGCCGTGAATAAAACCTGGGGAATTTACCGCGAATTGGTGGGACCCGGCTTGACGCCCTAACGAACTTCTTCGTCGATAGCGATTTTGAGAGCGCGAAGGAACTTGTGGTCTTGCGAAGTCCACTTTACCTTGCCGGCGGATTCGAATTTGCGCAGCGTGGGGCCTTCGGTCTCGATTTCCATCTCCGCGCCATCCTCGCCATCCGTTTCGTTCTCATCGCGTTTATTAAAGCCGATCGTCGCTTCTAACACTAAGAAGACGTCGTAGCCCGCCCGTTTGATTTCGCCGATCGCAGCCGCGATCCGGTCGGAATCGGACAGAGATTCGTTGATAGCGTTACCGAGTTCCTGCATTAGCTCTTTCAATCGATCGTCCACTCTCACCGCCTCTCCCGGGCACCTTCAGAATAACACCCAACCGTTTAGATGTCGCGCCGCTCCGGGCGTCGCAGACAATTCACCGAATTCCCTTGCTATTCATATCGGCGCCTCTTTCGGCGAACTCCAGACGGCAGGGATAATCCGGGTGCTCTGTTACCATGAAGATGAGTTCGGTCCCATGGCTTCAATCGGTAAAAAATTCGTCCAGCACGTGGTTCCCCGCGTCATCAAGCCGGTGCGCATCCTGTGGAATGAGTTCATTGCGTTCCTTTTCTTCGCCCTCGCCCTTCTTGCGGTTCCATCCGCGTATCGGCACATCAAGAATTTTGAAGGCGACGCGCAAAGTTTCTTTCGCACGCTTCTCACCTGCGGATTCGCATTAATCATGATTGTCTTCGGCGTCTTTTCTTTTCTGCGCGCACGTAAGATCTCCCGGACATGAAAGGCGAGCCAGAGAGGCCCGGCGACTTTCCGTTTACCCGCGGAATATACCGGGAGATGTATCGCAGCCGGCCGTGGACCATGCGCCAGTATGCCGGCTTCGGCACCGCCGAGGAGAGTAACCGGCGCTACCGGTATCTGCTGTCCCAGGGAATCACCGGCCTGTCCGTCGCCTTCGACCTTCCTACCCAAATGGGCCTCGATTCCGACCATCCGCTGGCTGCGGGTGAAGTGGGCCGTACCGGTGTGGCCATCGGCTCCCTGGCCGACATGGAACGGCTCTTTGCCGGCATCGGGTTGCAGGCAATCACCACCTCGATGACCATCAACTCCACCGCCTCCATTCTGCTGGCTCTATATATGTTGGTGGCACGGAACCAGAATGCCGATTTGCGCCGCATTTCCGGCACCATCCAGAACGACATTCTGAAGGAGTACATCGCCCGAGGGACCTATATATATCCTCCAAGGCCAGCCATGCGGATCATCACCGATCTGTTCTCGTGGGCTGGTCGCGAACTCCCCTCCTGGAACACCATTTCCATCAGCGGCTATCACATTCGGGAGGCCGGATCCACCGCCGCGCAGGAGGTCGCCTTCACCCTGGCCAATGCGGTAGCGTACATCGAGGCTGCGGTGGCGGCTGGGCTCGATGTCGACGCCTTCGCACCGCGCATCTCGTTCTTT
>JANXXV010000825.1 GCA_025350445.1 Bryobacteraceae bacterium
AGATTGTCCTGTTAGAAGATCAGCTTCATACCCAATGAAAGAACGCGGCCGGGTCCGGAACTGTTGACGGCTCCGAATCCGCCGGCGGCATTTCCATTATTATCGAATCGCGCGGTGGTGTTGATGCCGGTGAAATTGGTGTGGTTGAACAAATTGAACGATTCGGCGCGGAACTGCAGGTTGCGGGTTTCGAGGATACGGAAATTTTTGAGCAGACTGAGATCCCATTGCTGGAAGCCGGGTCCGATCAGGATGTTGCGGCCGCTGTTACCGAACAGGCCGGGCGTCATGAGGTTGGGGTTGACGACGGCTTCGGTGCGAAACCAATGGGCGGGTGTGCGGTCGCCGCCGGAGAGATTGGGGTTGCCGTTGACGGAGGCGCGGGCGGAACCGGCGCCAATGCGGGCGATATCCGTGGGGACTGTTATGGAATTTGGCGCGCCGGATTGAAATGTAGTAACGCCGGAGAGTTCCCATCCACCGAGCGCCGTCCGGGCGAAGGCGTTGGCGCTCTTCATGAAGAAGGGCAGCGTGTAGATGTAATTGAAAGTGAGGATCTGGGCGCGGTGAATACTGGAAAGCGCGATGTCGTTCTTGGGGTGATAGCTATCCTGCGGCGTACCGCCGCCGACGGTGTCCATGGTCTTTGAGAAAGTGTAGCTGGTTCCGAACGACAAGCCGCTGCGCAACCGGCGGGTGACGCTGACTTGCAGGCTGTTGTAGTTGGTGTTGTCGCTATCGTCCCTGAGGGTGATGTTGCCGTAGCCCTGATAGGGGCGAAGGGCGTTCACATTGATACCGGAGTTTGGAGCGTTGAGCCGGGTACCCGCGGGGAGCTGGTTCAAGTTGCGCGTGTAGGTGAAGTGGCGGGCGACGTTGCCGACGTAATTCACTTCCATGATGACGGACGCTGGAAGCTGGTGTTGGACTCCGAAGTTGTAGGTGATGACTTGTGGGGTGGGAAGAACTTCGGGCCAAGCGGTGATGTCAGACGGGAAGAGGCGCGCGGTGCCGCCGCCCGGGGCGTCGATGTTACCGTCGAAGATATTTGCGACGTTGACGAATGGCGGATTCTGGGCTTGGGCGCTGATCTGATTCGATCCGACGCGGTCGTAAAAGATTCCGAAACCGGTGCGGATGGCGGTTTTGCCGTTGCCGAACACATCGTAGCCAATGCCGACGCGCGGACCCCAATCGTTCCAGTTGGTGGCAGATGCGCCATCGGGCAGGCCGACGAAGAGCCGCTTGAGCGATGGATCGTCATATTGTGGCAGACGGCCCTTGGCGGCATCCGGGAAACTGCTTCCGTAGATGGCGATGCCGTTATAGGGGTCGCCTGAATTCGGGGTGATGGAGCCGTTGCCCGGGGCGACCTGGACCGCGTTTGCGGATTTGAAAAGGCGCGGCAGCCAGGTGGAAGAGTTGCCCTGCGCGTTGGAGTACGACGGGATGATGTTGTAGCGCAAGCCTAGCTCCACGGTGAGGCGCTTGGCCACTTTCCAACTGTCCTGGGCGTAGAACTCGTACTGACTGAAGCGGGCCCACCAGAATGAATCGTTCTGGGTTTCCGTGTAATTTTGAAAGTTGCCCAACAGGACATCGGCGATCGGATTCTTTGTGGAGAGAAGGGCAGAGGTGTTGAAAGTGACTACGCCTTCGTCGCGCACATTTGTATCTTCGTTCTTGCGGGAGCGGGTGATCTGCGCTCCAAACTTCAGAGTGTGGGATCCGAGCACCTTCGTAAAATCATCGCGGACCTGGAAGGTGCCGTTGGCGGTTTTGATTCGGTCGCCGGAGTTGTAACCGGAGAAGCCGGCGATGTTGACTTGCGGGCCGACGTTGGAGCGGTTGGCGGGGAAGATTTCCTGGAAGGTCAAACCCAGCGCGGGCCGTGTGATGGCGGAGACGTCCGGCGTGCCGTGAATTGCATTCTTGCTGATGTTGAAGCTGACGTAATTGATCATCGTCGGCGAGAACGAATGCTGCAAGGCGATGGAGGTGATATAGCCGGGGCGCGGGCGCGGGTTGGGGACGAATGCGAACGTGTTGTTGCGGAATGGGAAAACCAAGTCCTGTTTATCGTTCGTCAAGCGATAGGACAATTGCGTGTTTTGTGAAATGTTGTAGTCGAGCCGGAAGAGTTCCTCACGGTAATTTGTGATGGCGATGCCGGTGGCGATGTTGTTTCCGCCTGGTCCAACGAAGTTCGGAAGCGGATAGGGCTTTAGCAGCAGGGGCCCGTTCTTAGACCAACGGCTGGCGGGAACAATGCGGTTGGGAAATGGCGCGTTGGTGTTGGGGTCAATGGGTGCGGCGAGGGTGGACCCATTCAAACCGCCGGTGAAATCGCCGGCGCGCTCGGCTGCCGTGGGAGTGGTGTTGGTGCCGGTCTGGCCTTGGCGGACGAATTTGAATTCTTCGGCAAAAAAGAAGAATAGCTTGTCGCGATTCCGGTTGAATTTGCCGGGGACGAAGACCGGACCGCCGACGGTGCCGCCGAAATCGTTGAAGCGAAGAGAGTCTACTTTGGCGGAGAAGAAGGATCGGGCGTCAAAAGCGTCGTTACGGACGAATTCAAAGAGGGTACCGTGAAAATTCTTGGTTCCGCTTTTGGTGACTAGATTGATGATGGCGCCGGCGCGGCCTCCGAATTCGGCGGCGTAGCTGGAGGTTTCCATTTTCACTTCGGCGATGGCGTCGATGTTAGGGTCGACGATGGCGTTACTATTCGCGCCATTATCATGATTTTCAGCGCCATCAACGAGGAAGTAGCTGGATTGGGTACGAATGCCGTTGATGTTTTGTTGATTCAGGGCGAGCTGCGGGTTGAAGACGTTGAGGGTGGTGGCGACTACGCCCGGGGAGAGGCGCAGGAGCTGTGTGTATTCGCGGCCGTTGAGCGCAATTTGACTGACTTGTTCGCCGTTGATGACGCGGCCGACGCTGCCGGTGGTGGCCTGTACCTGTTCCGCCGACGCGCTTACTTCCACCGATTCGGTGACCTGGCCGACTTCGAGACGAAAGCTGACGGTGCGCTGCGAGGCGGCATCCAGCGCGACGCCGGTCTGGCGCGAGGCGCGGAACCCTGGCTGCTCCACACGGACTTCATAGGTGCCGAAAGGAAGGCTGGGGAATACATAGAAGCCGCTGGAATCTGTCCGGACGGATTGCTTCAGGCCAGCGGCTTCAGTGGCTTCGACGGCGCAATCGGCAATGGCGGCGCCGGAGGAATCGGAGACGGAGCCGGAGATACGGCCGACGTTAGTTTGTGAAAAAGCCAGAGTGGCGGCGAGGGTTAAGGCTAGTGCGAGGCGGTTCAATGGCAACATGGAGAGCTCCCCTTTCGATAAATCAGTTTGCTGAAAGATATATGGTTTGGCAGGCAAAGTCAATGTTCCGCCAACCGCTGTAAGAAGATCCGGGCCCGCGGAGAACCTGGATCCAGCGCCAGAGTTTGCTGGTATGCTGCCGCAGCGCCGTTGCGGTCACCTGTCGCCTCCAGGCAGACTCCGAGATTTAACCATGACAGGGGATCTTCCGGTTCGGCTTGAACAGCTTTTGAAAGTAGCGGCAGCGCATCTTCAAAACGCTGTTTGCTGGAGTAAAGCACCGCCAGACTATTCAGCAATGCGGGATCATTCGGCATACGGGCCAGTGCCGGTTGCATCAACTGTACGGCCAGATCCACTTCACCGCGATCCATCAATAACTGCGATGCGGCGATGTAGCCGCGAGGATCATTGGGGAACTTTTGGATGATTTGACGGAACGCCTGAATTGCATCCTGTGCTCGGCCTGCCTTCTGTAGAACCTCAGCGAGGACGAGGTAGGGGTCCACCTCCGCGGGTTTTGTGTTGGCGATCGCTTTGCGCAGAGCTACCGGATCGCGCTGCGCCATCGCGAGGTATAGATCGGTTTCGGGCGACGGCGGAAGTTCAGGTGGATAGAGTAGCGCGATCTTACCGGAAAGACGTTCGTGACGCTCCGGAAGCGGCGCCAGCGGATCTCCAGGAAGGGGTGTGCGTCGAATGCGATGATCCGTCAGGACGACGTGCACCGCATCCTCGGTTCGCCTCTTCCGCATGTGGCAGCTTGCGCAATCGCGTGTGGATGCCTGATGCGCCGCAGCGTGGCAACCGCGGCATACCTGGGTGTAATGCTGTTCGGCTTCTAACGAGGTAAGCTGCCGGTGCGGATTGTGGCAGGTAGTGCAGGTCAGCCGGCCGGAACTTAGGGAGAAGCACTTCGACTTCAGCAAACCGTATCCCGATCCATTGACGGTGATGCGGTCCTCCGCCGGCGAATTCGCGAATTCGAAATAAAGCATGAAGCCGCCCAAGGGCTCTCCGGGACGATAGGAAAACGGTGTCCGCCCTAAGCGGCGGATGGCGTCCGGAAGCGTGCGGCTGGCGGATTCCAAATGACACTGCAAGCAGACTTCGAGCCCGCGTTGCGGGCTCAGTTTGGCAGGGTTAACGATGGGGCCCTTCCCGGCGGCGTGAAGTTCGCCTGGCCCATGGCAGCGCTGGCAATCCAGGCCTCGGGCGATACCGCCATTGGCCTTTGAAGGATATCCGTTATGGCAGAAGAGGCACGAATCCGCCACCTCACGGCGGAAATCGGAGTGGTCCGGCCGATCATACCCTGGACTCATGTTCCAGAAGCCGCCGTTTTCGGAGTACCAACTGACTGGCAATTCTTTTAGCTTTCCGTTTTCCGCACGATGGACGAATGTCGTGGAATGGTTTCCCGAACCGATTGCATAATCCAGGCGTTTCTCAAAGGGGGGCGAGGATCTTCTGAGAAAGTAGGAGCCATCGCGTTTAAGGATCGAATACTGAAGCTGTGAAGGTGCGTGAAAAAAGCCACTCAATGGCGGGACAGTCTCGGCCTTCGTGAATGTCTTGCCCATTGCGGTCTGCTGGTAGGCGTCGAAAATTTTCCGGTGGCAAGAGCGGCAGGTGGCGGGATCGAGGTAACCAGGCTCCACGGCGGCCGCG
>JANXXV010000831.1 GCA_025350445.1 Bryobacteraceae bacterium
GAGCTTGAAGGCGTAGAGCAGCGGGTCTACCTGCGTTAGCGCGCGTTCCAGGATCGGTTTTCCGAAGCCGGAATTGCCGATGATCTGATAGGGCGTATGGACCGATCTCCACCCAGTTACCTTCCGGATAGACCAGGAACAGGCGATGCGCGGAATCGGCTGACATTTGCCCGCCGATCAAGGAATGGATGTTGAAACGGAGGTCGGCCTCGCGCAGGGCTACGCCATCTTCTTCGGCGATTTTCCGCACCTGTTGCGCATAGAGGTTCACGATTTTGAAAAGGCGATCGCGGGATTCGCTTTTTCGCGCATAGGCGTCTTCGAAACAGAGCAGCACTTTATCGCGAAGTGACCGCAGGCCTGAATTCAGGATGAAGAATGAAAAGCCTGGGCCCTGATAGGTGGCCACTTTCTTCGCCATCAGCGACTCGGTGCCGGACAGTACGCGGGTGTCGGCGATACCTACAAGTCCGTCTTCTACAGTAATGCCGAGACAAAAAGTCATTTGAATACATTCTATGCCGGGGATGAAACATTCATCACATGGTTTCGTCCACATTTTGAGTCTAAAATTTATGCTGACCCGGATAGGCTACGACCTACAATTCCAAGTTCCCGCACCAGTGGCAATGGTGGCAATGCTACACGTGCATCCCTCCCGCACGCATGACCTGTTGGACAGTGACCGGGTCCAGATCGATCCGGCGGTGCCGGTCCAGCAATACATAGACGGATTTGGCAATCGCTGCTCGCGATTTCTGGCGCCGCGGGCATTGCTGCGATTGCACAATTCCACATTCATTTTAGATTCCGGCGAACCCGATCCCGTGAACCGGGAGGCGCGCCAGATTCCGTTGGATCAACTGCCGCCGGAGACGCTGCAATTCCTGATGAACTCCCGTTACTGTGAAGTGGACCGGCTCTCGCCGCTTGCGGTGGAACTATTTGGAAGCGTTCCGGAGGGATGGCCGCGCGTGCAGGCGATTTGCGATTGGGTTCACGAGAAGGTTACCTTCGGATATCAATTTGCACGCTCCACCAAGACAGCGCTGGACGTCTACAGCGAGTGCACCGGGGTATGCCGCGACTTTCAGCACTTGGCTATCACGTTATGCCGCTGCATGAACATTCCGGCGCGCTATGCCACCGGATATCTGGGAGACATCCGCGTTCCACAGGTGCCCGTGCCGATGGATTTCAGCGCTTGGTTTGAGGTGTATCTGGACGGCGGGTGGTGGACCTTCGACGCGCGCCACAATACGCCAAGAGTGGGGCGCGTGCTGATGGCCGTGGGTCGCGATGCATCCGATGTGGCGATGACAACGTCGTTCGGGCTGGCGCCGCTTACCGGCTTCAGTGTGATCTCCGAAGAGATTGCCGAGCTGGGGGGCGATTTCACTGCAAGGATGGATGCGCTCCAATCGTCCCCACAAGCTCTGTAAGGTAAGTGTCGCGCTGCACGCGATCTAATTCTTCCTGGGCTGCAATCTGGCGCGGGTCTCCTTCAAGCGCCGCCACGTGGCGTGTCCAGAGAGCGATGTCGACCCTCTGTTTGGCTTCGAGACGCTGCTTGTAGCAGTCGCTTGCGAGCAGCGATTCACGCGTGAACATTTCCCTGATGCGCGGATCGTCTTCCCGCATGCCCATGTATTCGCCATGGGCCATGATATGCAGCAGCGCCTGGATGGGCGGGCAGGCGGACTGCACGCTGCCGTCTTCAAAATAGAGGAGCGCCACCGTGCGCTGCGCTTCCACAATAGCGTCGACTCCGGCCGCGAATACAGCGGGGTCCTGCTTTTCCGGGCGGAGCAGGTCCTCTGGGAATACCGCGTTCGGCATTTCAAAAATGCGGCCGAGGAAGCGGTCCACAAATGCCGCGGTGATGCGGTAGCCCAGGCGGCTGGCGCGGATGGTTCGTCCTTCGTATTCGAAGTCCTCCATCTTTTCGAGGTACCCGTTCTCCATCAGGAACGGAGCGCTGCGCTCGGCCACTCTCATGCGGCACCAGAGTTCGGGAACCAACATGCTATTGTCGTGGTCCACACGGTAGTGGGGTCCGACATGGCCGGCTGCCGTAGTGAAGCCGGCGTATCCGGTGACGATGGCCGAGACCAGCGCATTGTTAACGTCAACCACAGGGGGCAGGGCATTGAACGGGCCTTTGGTCAACGCACCTTCGCTGCCGAAGCCGGTTGTCGACGGCGACTTTCCGGTGAGGCTGCATATAAAGTCCATGAACAATTCCGGCAGATCCTGATAGTGAATCGGGTTGTAGACGGCCAGGGGAGGAATGCCGGCTTTCGCGTCCGGCGGATTGTTGCGGCGGCTTGCTAATACTCCGCTCACCGGGAAGTGTACTTTGTTTTCCGAGGGAATTTCGCGCGCAAGACGTGTGCCGATTTCCGCCAGGTAGGCGCTGCGCGGGTCCATCAGGTCCGGCCGCTTCTGCAAATAGCGCGGATTCTTCGATGGACTGCCGTCCACCATGCGCGGTTGCGCCGATGAAACTACGAATGACGTTTGTGGATTCGCGGCGAAATCGGAAAGCAGGCGCTTCATGGGTTCGGTGAATTTGTCGAATTCCACCACATGATCCACCAGTGCCTGGGCCTGCTGCACGGTTAGCGGTTCGAAGTTGGAAATGAATGTGCCGGGCGAGGCGAGGTCCGCTTCGGCGTCCTTATCAAAGCCGCGGTGAACGGCATCGTCGGGGCGTTGGAACAGCAGCGTCTCACAGTTCTGCACTAGTTTGACGCTGGGGTTGTTATATTCGGGGTCGAGATTGTTAAGGCTTTCCCTGGGCAGGACGACGGAGGCGGTGATGTCGTCTTCCACCTGTACTTTGTCGGCGGGATGGAAATCGGGGCGGAGTTTGTAGATGCGCCAGGATCCGTTCGGATCGTATCCCATACGCAGGTAGTTGCCGACCAACTGCTGATTTTCAAACTTCAATTCATGGCCGAGGAAGCCATTGATACGATCCACGCTGAAGTGTTCGCGCCAGGCATCGCCCCAGTCCGGCCGGTAGTAACGCTTTACGGTGATCAGCAGTTGGCGCACGGTTTGCGGAATGGCGGCCAGCCACTGGTTGTGATCGGCTATGTATTCGGGCGAAGGAGTCATCAATTTGATGACGGAACCGAGGGAACGCTCCGGGCTGAGAATATCGCGTTTGGCGCGGGCTTCCGAGTGGGTGCGTTTATAGATACCTGAGAAGTCTTTCTTGAGGATCTCTTCCACGTGATCCATTTCGCGTTCAAAGTCGCGGACGAAGACGGGGCCCTTGAGGATGATGCTGCCGAGGGATTTCGAGATTTCCGATTTACCGCCGCCTGATACGGTGCATGGTTTGTGGCAAAGAATTCCATCGGCGCGCGAGGCCACCAGGCGCCAGGCGGCGCCACCGGTTTGTTTCTCCAGGCGGATCTTGGTGCCCCAGGGCAGCATGTAGGTTTCTTTGGCGCGGAGTATCAGTTGATGCCATTCGCCGTTCTGCCGTTGCCACCTCACTGAGCCTTCCCGCACGCTGAATTCGGCGTTCTCGGGAACATAGAAAATGTCGGGATACTGGCGATCGGTGGCATAGCCTTCGGACTGAATTTCTACGCGATCCCCTAGCCAGATCATCGCCTGGTCGAAGGTGACCTTCTTGGTAAGAACGGTGCGGCCGGCATAGAATTGCGGACCCAGCACGTAGGCGGGGAACGCGATGGCGCCGCCGGCGTGTTCTTCCTCGCACATTCCGAAGAGGTTCGCCGCGTAGCTGATCTGCGTCTTCACTTCCTTCTTGCAATAGCCGTAATAGTTGTCGGCAATGATCGTGACCATGACGCCGCGCCGATCGCGGCAGGCGATTTTGAAGGCGCCGCCATCGTTGTAGATCTCCGATTCCCCGCGCCAGCACATGCCTTCGCGGCGCTGGCGTTCGGTGGCCTCGTCGAAGCGTGGAAGGCCCAGTGCTTTCTTGCTCAGCGCCGGACCGGCGCTGAACATCACCGGACCCAAGGGCGCCAAGAAGTTGACCAAAGGAACGGACGGCAGCTACTTTCTGCAACTAGCGGGCGCCCCGCTTCCAACCGGAACTTCCGCCGGGCCGGACTACCTGGATGCCGGACCGTACACCGTCGACAACGGCACAGGCGGCGCCGGAGCCACTGCGGTAGGGCCCTTCAAGGCATCGATCATACTGGGTCCGCCCCTGAAGTGGGAAAACAAATCCAGCATCGACGTCATCGACCGTTCTAAGAACCTGGAAGTGACCTGGAGCGGCGGCGATCCCAACGGCTTCGTGAATATAGTAGGCGGTTCCGCCTTATCCACATTCGGAGCCGCCTTCGTCTGCCGCGAAAAGACCAGCGCCGGACGATTCACCATCCCATCCGTGGCTATGCTCAACATCCCGCTGGGCGATCTGTCGGTGCTCTCGGTCGGCGGCATCTCATCGGCGAAATTCACCGCCTCCGGCCTCGATAGCGGCACGCTTACCTCCTACGGCAACAGCGCCAAGCAGGTGACTTTCAAGTAAGCGCTACTGCCCGCTCTGCGAAAACAGCATCACCTTCACAGTGTGAAACAAGATATAAGCATCCAGTGACGGCGACAGATTCTTGATGTAATACAGATCGTACTCCAGCTTCACGATCGTATCTTCCAGAGTCTCGCCGTACTTGTAGTTGATCTGCGCCCATCCCGTAACCCCCGGCCGCACGCAATGCCGCTGCCGGTAGAACGGAATCTGTTCCGACAGCGTACGTACAAATTCAGGCCGCTCCGGCCGTGGTCCCACAATCGACATCTCGCCCCGAACCACATTGAACAGTTGCGGCAGCTCATCCAGCCGCAGCCTGCGCAGCCACTTCCCGATCGGGGTCACACGCGGATCGTCGCGCGTAGCCCACACCGCTCCGGTCTCCGCCTCGGCATCGGTTCGCATGGAGCGGAACTTATATAGCGTGAAGGTTTCGCCGTTCAGCCCCACCCGATTCTGCCGGAAAAGCACCGGACCGTTCGAGGTCATCCGGACCGCCAGCGCCACCAGCAACATGATGGGCGTCAGCAACACGAAGCCGATGATTCCGAGCGCCCTCGAATAAACAGACTGAATCGCCAGGCTCCGCGGTTGCGGGCCCAGTTCGGCCGAGAAGATCAGTTGCGAAGGGCGCAGTTCCCTGGTGGAGACGCGGCCGAAAGCCGCTTCGTAGGTAGCGGCCGCTTCTTCGATTCGAATGCCCAGAAATCGGAAGTCCAGCAGGTCGTAAACAGGCAGCGCCTGCCGCCGTTCCGTAAGCCCTACGACAATCCGGTCCGGCTTACATTCCAACACGATCTCGCGCAACTGCGCAATATTGCCCAGCACCGCTCCTCCGCTGAGCTCTTCCCCCTTCTCCCGATTGTTGTCGACGAATCCCACGCAGGCGAGACCAAGCTGCGGATGATCGATCAACCGCGCGGCAATTTCAAGCGCCACCGAGTTGGTGCCCAGAAACAGCAGCTTCTGTGCCCCCAGCGCACGGAACACCACGCCGACGTAGAGTAGCCGCCAGGCGGGAATCAGCACCAGCAGCATCAGGCAGCCGAATATCATCACCCAGCGGGACATCATCAGATCCCGGTTGACATAGGTAAGCAGCGCCTGCGAGAAGAAGACGAGGCCGATCACCAGGCAAAGTTGTTGCAGCAGAAGCGTTTTTGAACGGATGCGGAAGTCGTTATAGAGGTCCTGAAAGTACAGCCCCAGCATCACGCTTGCCACTACAAGCGTGATGCGGCTCAGACCGCCGTCGTAGAACAGAAACACTTGCGGGTCTGAATCCACAACCAGATAGGTGGAAATGATGAAACAGGCGAAGATGAGAATGACTTCCGAGAGCACCAGTGCCACAACGCTGGTCGGAACGAATACGCGAAACAGGCGAATCATCTATAAGAGTAAGTGTCCCAAACAAACTTGTTCTCGTAATTTTACCATTGGAGCAAAGCCGTTCCAAGGTGATATGGGATAATTTTGGTCGTAATTTAAACTGTTGGAAACAGGCGGCATGCCCTTGACGTGGGCGCACACTTGGGCTATTCTCTATCTAGGACTAGTTCAGTCGTATATTGCTCCTGTCATGTTGAAACTAACTAAGAAAGCAGATTACGGATTGATCGCCCTGAAGCACTTGGCCGTGAAGAAATCCAGCGCCAGTGCCAAGGAGATCGCGGATGCCTACCAGATTCCGCTGCCGCTGCTTTCCAAGGTACTGCAAAAGCTGGGTAAGAGCGGTTTCCTGCTCTCAGAGCACGGCGCCAATGGCGGCTACCGTTTGGCTAGGGCTGCGCGGAGCATCACGGCGCTTGAGGTAATCCGGTCGATAGACGGTCCCATATTTTTGACGTCGTGCTTCACAAACCATGGCGGCTGCAGCCAGTCGGACAGGTGTACCGTGAAGGAACCTCTGCGAAAAGTGCATGATGGCATCCAGAACCTGCTGGCGAGCATCTCAATTGCAGACATGGCGGAAGAGGAAGACGAAGCCGCAGCCAGTTCAGGCTGCGCCAGTGACGTTCCAGCGGCCGTGTTTGTGGCCAGCCCTTCCCTGCCGGTACTCCCAGGATTGTAAGGAATTCATATATGAAGAAGCCTGTATATTTGGACAACCACGCAACGACCCAGATGGACCCCAGGGTCCTTCAGGCGATGCTTCCCTATTTCACTGAGAAGTTCGGCAACGCAGCCAGCCGCAACCACAGTTTCGGCTGGGAGGCGGAAGAGAGTGTCGAGAAAGCGCGTAAGCAGATTGCGGACCTGATCGGCGCCAACCCGAAAGAGATCGTTTTCACCAGCGGCGCCACCGAATCGAACAACCTGGCGATCAAAGGCGTGGCCGAGATGTATGCCGAAAAGGGCAACCACATCATCACCGCCGCCACGGAACACAAAGCGATTCTCGACACCTGCAAGAAGCTGGAAAAAGAGGGTCTCCGGGTGACCTATCTGCCGTTGAAGGCCGATGGGTTAATTGACCTGGACATGCTGCGTGAGGCCATCACGGATAAAACCATCCTGGTCACCATCATGTATGCCAACAACGAGATCGGCGTGATCCAGCCGGTGGCCGAAATCGGCGCCATCTGCAAAGAGCGCGGCGTTCTGTTCCATAGCGATGGCGTGCAGGCCGTGGGCAAGATTCCGGTCAACGTCGTTACCGATAAGATCGACCTGCTGTCTATCACCGCGCACAAGATTTACGGACCGAAAGGCGTGGGCGCGCTGTACGTTCGGCGCAAGGGCCCGCGTGTGCAGTTAACGGCGCAGATGGACGGCGGCGGCCATGAGCGCGGCATGCGATCCGGCACGTTGAATGTCCCCGGCATTGTGGGATTGGGCGAAGCGTGCGCCATCTGCCAGAAAGAGATGGCGGCGGAATCCGCGCGGCACCGGCAGATGCGGGACTGGCTGAAGAACAAGCTGGAATCCGAGCTGGATGAGACCTTCATCAACGGTTCCATGGAGCACCGCCTGCCGCACAACCTGAACATGAGTTTTGCGTATGTGGAAGGCGAATCTCTGCTGATGGGTATTAACGACATTGCGGTTTCCAGCGGTTCGGCCTGCACCTCGGCCACGCTGGAACCGAGCTATGTGTTGAAGGCTCTGGGCATCGGCGACGATCTGGCCCACACTTCCATCCGCTTTGGAATCGGCCGCTTCAACACACAGGAAGAACTGGAATACACCGCAGGCCGCATGATTGAAGTCGTGCGGAAGCTACGTGAGCTTTCGCCGCTCTATGAGATGGCGAAAGAGGGCATCGATCTATCGAAAGTTCAGTGGGCGGCGCACTAAGGTAAAGGGAGAAATCATGGCTTACTCTGATAAGGTTTTAGATCATTACAACAATCCTCGGAACGTGGGTTCCATGGACAAGAACAGCCCGAACGTGGGCACCGGCATGGTGGGCGCGCCCGAATGCGGCGACGTGATGAAACTGCAGTTGATGGTGAACCCGGACTCCGGCGTGATTGAAGACGCCAAGTTCAAGACCTTCGGTTGCGGCAGCGCAATTGCCAGTTCGTCGCTGGCTACCGAATGGCTGAAGGGCAAAACGGTGGACCAGGCGCTGGAGATCAAGAACACGGATATCGTGAACGAACTCAGCCTGCCGCCGGTGAAGATTCACTGCTCGGTGCTGGCCGAAGACGCCATCAAGGCAGCCATCAGCGACTACAAGCAGAAGCAGACCGTGGGCCAGGCGGAAGCAGTTACCGCACACTAACAAGAAGGTGGGGCAGACCCCTTGGTCTGCGGCCGACGCCTCGTCGGCCTGCCGGGACTAATCATATGATTGACGTAACAGCAAAAGCAGTCGGCAAGATCAGAGAGGCTTTCGCCAAGCAAGGCGTCAGCGGAGGCCTCAGGCTCGGCGTGCTTGGCGGCGGCTGTTCGGGCTTGAGCTATCAGTTCAAGTTCGACACCAAGCCCCGGGCCACCGACAAGGTCTACGAGTTCGACGACGTAAAGATCTTCATCGACCCCAAGAGCATCGTGTTTCTGGACGGCATGACGCTCGACTATAAAGAGTCGCTGATGCAGTCCGGCTTTGAATTCAATAATCCTCACGCGAAGAAGAACTGCGGCTGCGGCACGTCCTTTTCGGCTTAATGCTCCCATCGCTCGCGTCCGGTTACTTTGAGTTCTTCGGGCTCGCGCCGAAGCTCGACCTTGATCTCAACGATCTGCAGAAGCGTTTCTACGAGTTAAGCAAACTGCTGCACCCGGACCGTTACCAGCGCAAGAGCGCAGCCGAGCAGCAGTATTCCCAGGACGCGACCGCTCTGTTGAACGACGCCTATCGCGTGCTGCGGGATCCCCTGCAACGCGCGGAGTACGTGCTAAAACAAGCTGGCTTCGAGATTGGCGAGCAGCGTTCCAAAGATGTGCCCCCGGAGTTGCTGGAAGAAGTCTTCGAACTAAACATGGCGCTGGAAGAAATGCGCGACGGCGATGCTTCGGTGCGTCCTCAACTGGAACAGGCCCGCGACAAATTTCATGCCATGCGCGATCAGATCGACGCGAGGCTGAAAGCGCTCTTCGCGAAGTATGATGCTGCACCGAATGTAGCGACACTGGGTGAGATTCGCCCGGTGCTAAACCGCCGCCGCTACATCCGTAATTTAGTAAACGACGTGGAGAAGGAACTGCAATAGCGATGTCCACATTCCAAATTGATTTTGGCGAGAGCAAGAAGCGTATCATCGGCATCGATCTGGGTACGACGAATAGCCTGGTGGCGTACCAGAAACTGACCGGGCCGGAGATCATTCCCGGCGAAGACGGCGATCGTCTGGTGCCGAGCGTGCTCTCTCTTACCCGCACCGGCAAGATTGTGGTGGGCAACGAAGCCCGCAAGATGCTGATCACCGAACCGGACCGCACCGTATATTCGGTCAAACGGCTGATGGGCCGGGGCCTCGAGGATGTGCGCGATGAGTTGAAGCTGTTTCCCTTCCACATCGCGCACGGCAGTGAATCGGTAATTCAGTTGAAGCTGGGCGGGAAAACGTTTACCCCGCCGCAGATTTCAGCAGAGATCCTGAGGCAGTTAAAACGCAATGCGGAGGCGTTTCTAGGGGAAGAAGTCACGCAGGCGGTGGTCACCGTACCGGCGTATTTTAACGATGCGCAACGCCAGGCAACCAAGGATGCCGGGCGGATCGCGGGCCTCGAGATCCTGCGTCTGGTGAATGAGCCCACGGCAGCCTCGCTGGCCTATGGGCTGGACAAGCGCAAGGAAGGAATCGTCGCGGTGTACGATCTGGGCGGCGGGACTTTCGATATTTCCATCCTGCGAATTCACGACGGCATCTTCGAAGTGTTAGCCACCAATGGCGACACCCACCTGGGCGGCGACGACATAGATAACCTGCTGCTGCGGATAGCGCTCGAAGACATCCACTCCGAGTGGGGCGAGGATCTTTCCGCAAATGGCGAAGCGGTGCAGATGCTGCGGCGCGCGGTGATCGAAGCGAAAGAGAAACTCTCGTTCGTCCCCACCAGCGCGATCAAGCTCGATTACAAAGGGAAGACCTACGCGCGCGCCATCACCCGCGAACTATTCGACAAGCTGATCACGGAAATCGTGAACCGCACGCTGCTGCCGTGCCGCGAGTGCATCAAGGACGCCGGCGTAACCGTCGATCAAATAGTCGAGGTGGTGATGGTGGGCGGTTCCACCAGAATCCCGCTGGTGCGCAACGCAGTGGAAGGGCTGTTCCTCTCCAAGCCGCACACGGAACTTAATCCCGATGAAGTAGTGGCGCTGGGCGCGGCCATCCAGGCCGGCATTCTATCGGGCGATGTGGAAGACCAGTTGCTGCTGGATGTAACACCGCTCTCGCTGGGCATTGAGACGATGGGCGGCGTAGTGTCAAAGCTCATCCATCGCAATTCCACGATTCCGGCCTCGGCCACCGAAACGTTCACCACGTCCGTCGAAGGGCAGCGCAACGTGCTGATCAACGTGCTGCAAGGTGAACGCGAACTGGTGAAAGATTGCCGCCCGCTGGCGCGCTTCGAACTGCGCGATCTGGACCCATTGCCTGCCGGCATGGCGCGAATTGAAGTGCGATTTCTGATCGACGCGAACGGAATTCTGAACGTCACCGCGCGCGATGCGCGGACCGGCAAGGAGCAGAGCGTCGACGTGAAGCCGTCATACGGCCTTACGGACGAGCAGGTGGAGGCGATGATCCGCGAATCCTACGAAAAGGCTGAAGAGGACTTCAACGAACGGCAGGTTCGCGAGATGCGCGTGGAAGCCGATGCCATCATGGCCGCGGTGGAAAAGGCCAAACGCAGCGATGCGTTCTTTGAGTTGGACGAGGAAGAGCGGAAGGCCATCAATCTGACTATCAATGAACTGTTAGTGGTCTATCATTCCGATGACCACCACCTGATTCACTCGTATGTGGACAAGCTGAACCAGGTGACGCTGAAGCTTGCCGAAAACATGATGAACACCGCCGTCCGCGGCGTGCTGAAGGGGACGAAAATCTAATGGCCGGGATTACATGGGATCAGATCGACAGCATTGCGCTGTCGTTGCAGGAAAAGTTTCCCGATACCGATCCGCTAACGGTGCGCTTCACGGATCTGCATAAGTGGGTCACCGAACTCGACGGTTTCGACGACGATCCGGCGGCGTCCAGCGAAGGCAAGCTGGAGGCAATCCAGATGGCCTGGTACGACGAGTGGCAGGACGCGCAGGCGTAGGCAGATCACAGAAGAGAAGGCACGTCACGCCGGTTCCCCGGCTTAGCCCCGAAGATCCAAAGCGGATAATCGAGGCGGCGGACGTACCCCGTAATAATTTAATGCCGAGTAGGCCCGGGGATTTGCACCCCGAGCCTCTCACAGGACCGGACGTAAGCCTCTCGACTTATCCGGCTCGTACCACCCTTGAAGGCTGCCGCCTTCCGCCGAGACCAGCGGGTTCCTCCTGCTGCCAGTTGACCCTAATCG
>JANXXV010000833.1 GCA_025350445.1 Bryobacteraceae bacterium
ACTCCACCGGTGGCGTGGGCGATAAGACCAGCCTGATTGCGGCGCCGTTAGCGGCCGCGGCCGGCGTGGTGGTTCCCATGATTTCCGGCCGTGCGCTCGGTCATACCGGCGGCACGCTGGACAAGCTGGAATCCATTCCGGGTTTCCGTACGAATCTCAGCATTGAAGAGTTTATCGCGCAGTTGCGTCAGCATAAGCTGGCGTTTGTCGGCCAGTCTCCGGAATTGGTTCCGGCTGACGGAAAACTCTATTCGCTGCGCGATGCCACGGCAACCGTTGAATCGATCCCGTTAATCGCTTCTTCCATCATGTCGAAGAAGCTCGCGGTGGGTCTGGATGCGCTGGTTCTGGATGTGAAAGTGGGCAGCGGCGCATTCATGAAGAAACAGGTGGACGCCCGGCGGTTGGCGCAGATGATGGTGGGTATTGGGCGCCGCATGGATCGCAAGGTGCAGGCGCTGATCACCGACATGAATCAGCCGCTTGGCTTTGCCATCGGCAACGCGCTGGAAATAATGGAAGTCTCGCAGACGCTGCAAAATGTGGGGCCGGTGGATCTGACAAAACTTTCGCTGGAACTGGCGGCGCGCATGATCTTCCTCGCCAAGTTGACTCCAACCCTGGATGCTGCCCGCGAAGTGGCGCAGGCTCGGCTGCTGGACGGTTCCGGCTATCGCAAGTTCAAGGACGTTATTGCAGCGCAAGGCGGGGATCCGAAGGTTCTCGATCGCTTCGAGCTGTTGCCGAATGCGACGGGCGCGGCCGAGATCCTTTGTCCGCGCGGCGGATACATCAGCGCGATCGATGCCGAATGTATCGGCATGGCTTCGTCGATGATCGGCGCGGGACGCGATACCAAGGAAGACACGATCGATCCGGCCGTTGGCGTGATACTCGAAGCCAAGGTCGGCCAGAAAGTAGATGCGGGAACGGTGCTCTGCCGTATTTATCACACATCGGAAGACCGTTTGGAAGAAGCCTCGCAGTTAGTGGAAGATGCGTTCCGCATTTCCGCGCAGCCGCCGGATGAGCGCAATCTGATTCTCGAAGTGGTGGGCTAGACCGTCTACTTCCATGGGTAGATATACTGGCCTCCTCGGGTTGGTAGTCATTCTGGCGGTAGCTTATCTTTGGTCTCCGCACAAGAAAGCCATCAAACCGCGCGTCTTGTTTTGGGGGCTGAGCCTACAATTCATTTTTGCGTTCCTGGTTCTGAAAACGGACCTGGGGCAGGTATTCCAACTGGCCAGCGTCGCTGTAAACTCGCTGCTGGAGTACGCCGAGAGCGGCAGCCAGTTTCTGTTCGGCCCGCTTGGCGCCAAGGGCGGGCCCTTTGGCGTGGTGTTCGCTTTTCAAGTATTGCCAATCGTCATTTTCATTGCTTCGCTGTTCGCCATCCTCTATCAGATTGGCGTGATGCAGGCGTTGGTGAAGGTGATGGCGGTGGGGATGCAGAAGATCATGGGCGCCAGCGGAGCCGAATCCACTTGCGTCGCGGCCAGTATCTTCATGGGGCAGACGGAGGCGCCACTCACCATCCGTCCGTTCCTGGCGGGGCTTACGATGTCTGAACTGTTCTGCATCATGACCAGCGGAATGGCGCACGTCTCCGGCGCGGTGATGGCTGCGTACGTGAAGATCGCGCACGTGGAGATTAAGCATCTGCTGACGGCGGTGATCATGACCGCGCCGGCCACCATCATGCTGGCCAAGATCATGATGCCGGAAGTGGACGAGCCGGCTACCGCGGGCAGCGTGAAAGTGGAAGTGGAAAAGCCGGGCGTCAACATCATTGATGCGGCGGCACGGGGCGCGGGCGACGGACTGCAATTGGCGCTGAACATTGGCGGCATGTTGATCGCGTTTCTGGCGCTGATCGCGCTGGCCAACGGAATCCTCGGCGGGGTGCATAATCTGCCGGGTATGGGCTGGCTGCCCCCTTCGCTGGAAAAGATCTTCGGAATGATTTTTGCGCCGGTTGCCTGGCTGCTGGGAGTGAGCTGGAAGGATTGCGCCACCATTGGAAATCTACTGGGCACGCGGCTGGTGCTGAATGAATTCGTCGCGTTCCTGCAACTGGGTCCGCTGCAATCGCAGCTCGACGCCCGTTCGTTCACCATCGCAACTTACGCGCTATGCGGTTTCGCTAACCTGAGTTCCATCGCCATCCAAATTGGCGGCATTGGAGCGTTGGCGCCAACACGGAAATCGGATCTGGCGCGGATGGGTTTGAAAGCGGTGGCGGCGGGATCAATGGCTAACTTCATGTCGGCGTGTATCGCCGGAATGCTGCTCTAATGTTTCAACAAACGAAAGCTTATCTGGAGGAGAAAATCAAGGCTCGGCCGAGTATCGGCGTGGTCTTGGGCAGCGGACTAGGTGCGTTTGCGGACGAGCTTTCGGACAGCGTTCACATTCCTTACGCCGATATTCCCGGGTGGCCGCGATCGACCGCCGCGGGCCATGCCGGCAAGCTGGTTTTCGGTAAACTGGGGTCCACTGAAGTAGTGGTGATGTCGGGGCGCGCGCATCTTTATGAAGGCTATTCGCCGGCGCGGGTTACTTACGGCGTGCGTATTTTTCACCTGCTGGGCGTGCGGTCCTTGGTGCTGACCAACGCGGCCGGCGGCGTGAATGTGAGCTTCGAGCAGGGTGGACTGGTGCTGATCTCGGACCACATCAATCTGCAGGGCGTGAATCCGTTGATGGGCGCCAATGAAGATGACTTCGGACCGCGATTTCCCGATATGTCGGATGCCTACTCCCATCAATACCGCAAGATTGCGAGGGCCACGGCGTCGGAGTTAGGTGTAGCGTTGGACGAAGGCGTGTATGCGGCGCTTTCGGGACCTAGCTACGAGACTCCGGCGGAGATCCGCTATCTGCGGACCATCGGCGCGGACCTGGTGGGGATGTCGACAGTGCCCGAGGTGATTGTGGCGAATCACATGAGCATGAAGGTGCTGGCGATCT
>JANXXV010000852.1 GCA_025350445.1 Bryobacteraceae bacterium
TGCTGATATAGACCTGATTGGCCTTCACGAGATCACCTTGCAGGAAATAGGCGATGCCCGACGTTGTGTTCAGATGAATCTTGTTATATCCCGCATCGAGACTGAACCAATCCCGTGGAGTCCAGGTGGCATCGGCCGAGTAGTTCCGCGAACGCGAGCTGTAGGCCGACAAGGTGACGGAATTTGTGTTGTAGTTCGTGCGGGCGGCTGCGCTGAGAACCAGCGATTTCACCTTGTACTGCACGCGTCCGTTAAGCGCCTGGTAGTTCTTTTCGCTAATCGGATAAAACGGACGGTCCGCGCGGCCAACTTCGGCATCCAGCCGAATCGTCAGCGCCTTGGCAGGCTTTAACCTCACGCCAAACAGGCCCGCGTGTACGGTGTTTTCCTGTTCGGCCTTGACACTGTCCGGAAATCCGGCGAAGACGGTTTGCTCGGTGGATCGGATGCGGCGATTGGAGAACTGATACCCGCCATACACCGACGCCCAATTGTTCCATTGATAGTTGACGTCGGTCGTATTGGTGATGGCGCGGATGCCCAGGTACTGAAAATTTACCAGCGTGGTGCTGAAAGTGGCGTTGTTGATCTCGGTGAACGTGGAGTCGCCATCCATCCGGGTGCTGTGGAATGAGGTCTGATTGGTGATGGTGAGTTTGCTGCCGGGAAACAGCGTGGCCGTGAAATTGGCGGCGGTCACCGGTCTCCGCGCGTTACCGAAGACGTAGGTCTGGCGCAGGCGGTTCGATCCAAAACGATCCGTGCCAAGGGCGTTTTCGTCCAGGATGAAATCGCGCCGTCCACCGGCGTATGTAAACCGTCCGCTCAGGCTGTAAAGCTTACTCCGGTCGGAAAGAATGTTCACCCGCCAACTATCCGTGCTGCCGTGATTTGGCTGCGATCTGGCAAAGGTGGCCAGCTTCACCGAATCGGTAAGATTGTTCCCCGGCTCCAATTGGCTTATTGTTGCTCCAGTATCGTCCTTGAAGAATTCCCAGCCCCGCAGAACGCCCAGCTTAATGCCCGCGATTTCAAATTCTCCGCCCAGCCGGTATTCATCCTGAACCCGGCGTATGTTGCTGAACAGCGGGAACTCGTCGCCGCGGCTGTCCGGATACTGGATGGTTGTCAGCGCCGGACCGCTTTGCGAGTTCCGGCCGTACCCCAGGAAGAACTTCAATTTGGCCTGCGGAAACAGTGTGAGCGACTGATCGTGGAAGCGGCGCGTGGTGTCGAGCAGATGTTGCCCGTTTGAGATAGTCAACGCCGGGTTGTAATAGTCGTTCTCGCGCCACAGCAAATCGTAACGGTAAAGCTTATTCTTCTGAATCCGCAAATTCGCAAATTGGTAAGGATCGTTGCCCAGGCCGCCGGTGGTGAGCAGCAGTTCGTCGAAGTAGTGCCCGTGGCCATCCTTGGAATTCACCGTCAACGTGCTTCCGAGCAGGCGAATTCCGTTGCCGAAATTCACGTCGCTGCGGTATTTTCCGATGTTGCCGTCGACGGTGTGCCAGCGGTATCCGGTCTCAAAGGAGTTGGTGACGTTGTAATCGCCGGTATTTTCTCCGCGTGGCGGTCCCACGGGTTCATTGGTGGGCGCGACGACGGGCTGAGCGGCGGCAAACTCCGACAGTATGCCGATGAAAAGGAGAGCGGCAATAGCATGCCTGGCGACGCTCATCGCAGGAACCTCGAGTCCGCATTAGAGCCGTGTATCCGGACATGGCATGTGGTGCAATTCTGGTATCTGGGGTCCGCCATATTGTGCGAAGGACTTTGCGTCAGGATTCCCGCGCCCTGACGGCCGAAGGTACCCGCGCCGTTGTGGCACTCAAGGCACAGCGTGAAGGTGACAGGCCGCTTCAGCAACCGGGCGTTCATAGATCCGTGCGGGTTGTGGCAGCTCTCACAGCCCTCCACGCGAACCGCCGCGTGCTCGAAGAGGAATGGACCGCGCTTGTCTATGTGGCACTTCAGGCAAGGCTCTTCGTTGCCTTGCGCCTGCTCCACCATTCGCGGGCGCAAGCCGGCGCGCCAGGTGGGCGCGGGCGATCCATGCGGATTATGGCAATCCGAACACTGAATGACGCCTTCGTTGACCCGGTGTTTGAAGGGCATGGAGAACTGCGCCCGCACGGAAGAGTGGCAGGAATAGCAGAGGTCCGTCTGCTTCTTCGCCAACAGAAACTTTGGGGCCGCCGCCTTGTGAATGGAATGGCAACTGCTGCAAACCACATCGGTCAGGGTATGCGGGGACCTGCGGATATTGGCGCGCGAAAAGTCTTTCGCGTGACAGGTCAGGCAGTCGTCGAGGATTTCTTTCGGTTGCATCAGCGAGAAGGCGTGCGGGATGGTCGTCTTGCCGCCGCGAGCCTCGACGTGCGCCTTCGCCGGGCCGTGGCAACCTTCGCAGCCTGTCCGCGCGGGAGTTTCAGTTCCCGAGGCAATGCTTTTATAATGCGGATTCTTGTAAAAGTTCAACCAGATGTTCGGGTGGCAGGTCTTGCAGACCGCGCTGCCGACATACTCGGAAGAAGTTGGATTGGAGGGAGTTGCAGCAGGCCCGGACTGTGCCCGAGCCACTGCTAGAAAAACTACGAAAGAAATCAATACCCCGTTAGAAAGACCCACTTGCCCACTATGATAGACCAATTAGAAAGCGAATGAGATTCCCGCGGTCGCAACGATGTTGTTGAACCAGCCGCTGGCCTTCGAGTTCAACGCAGGTGTAATGATCTTCGACGGGAAAGGCGTGATGTAATCGTGGACGTCGACACGAAATAGGATACGGTTCGTCAAGGCAACCTTCACTCCCGCCCCAACCGAGAGCATGCCCTGCACCTCCGTAGTCTTCGTCAAGAGAGCGATATTGCTGAGCGGCTGGAACGGAACTTCCGTTCCGGTGCCCCGATAGAACTTGATACCGCCGCCCGCCGCAACGTACGGCCTGATGGTTGAGCCCACCGGAGTGGCATGGATCAGAAAGTCATAGTTGATGGCATGCGACTCGGCGCCAAAGGTCGCCTTGGCGGAGCCGGAGCTCAGCTTGGCGTCATTGTGGAGATAGGTGTAGCGGACCTCGCCGCCGACATGTTGGTACATGTTATTGCCGACGGCAACGCTACCCGCCCAGCCATTGTCGAATCCGGCGCTGGCATCCCCTTTTGGATTGGTGACCGTATGGGACTGATAGAAGCTCCCGCCGCCAGCCAGGGCGAATTCGTATTTCTGAGCGAAGGCCGGAAGAACCGTCAACGCGGCCGTGATGGTGTAGAGGAAGATTCGCATAGAGTTATGGCCTTAAGTTGTTTGCTCGATATATTCGGTTACTACTCAACAACCCGGACCGCTACCGACGTAGAGCCGGTGCCCTGACTGATGACAAGCGGTACGCTGAGCCCGAGCGGCACGCGGCCGTTTACCCGAACGTTAATCTGATATACGCCGATCTGCCCCGGGGTCAACCCGGCGAATTCCACAGCGACGGGGACGCCTCCGATTGTGACGAACAGCGGAATTACCACGCCGGCGAGTTCATCGGTAGGCGCCGGCGTCCCAGGCGGAACTTCCGGACTGGTCCGGCCGAGGCCGGTTGCGTAGATGACGATCGTGTCGGTCCGATGCACCGGATTGGACGGCGTCACCAGCTCATTATTGGATGCGCGGAGGATGGCTGCGCTGGACCCATCGGGACCGGCCGAGGCAATTCGGAACACGCTCGGAGCTGCCGGAAGAATCGTGAGGTTAAAGTTGTCGCTCACGCCGCCCGGAGTATATACGGTCAGTGTGGTGTTGCCATCAAAATTCGGCAATTGGCCGTTGATCTGCGTGGGGGAAACGAACAGAACCGGCACGCCTAGACCGTTCACCTGTAAGCAGCTGTCCGCCAGTGCGGTCGGCAACGATCCAGGCGTTGTCGCCTGGCTGATGGGACTCAAGTTCGTTCCAAACACCGTGATCAAACCGCCCGGGGCAATCGGCTGCGAGAAGTCCGCTGCATTGACTACACGATCGATCGAGGGGGGTGCAACCGCGGCGGCGTAATTCCAGGGAAGAACGGTGAATCCCGATGTCGTCAGGGCGATGATCGCCGTCCGGTTAGCCAGCGGAGCGAGCGTCCGGGTAAAGGGCAGGGTGGCCAGCGGATCGCTCAAGAGTGGGGCTTCGATGATGCGAGTTACACCGGATCCCGTGCCGGACTGTAAGTCCACCTTCTGAATGATTCCGGGACTCGAGGCATTTGGCGCGGTAATGCGCAGTCCGCTTTGGTCGATGAAGGCAAATCCCGACGAGAGGCCGGTACCGGTTTCCAGCTGGCGAACGGCAACCAACGAAGAGTTCAACAGGGTATTGCCTACTACGAACTGATCGAAGCTCGACGCGGCATAGGCGCCGGATAGCGCCGTTGAGTCTTTCCGCGAAATCGTGAACGTGTCGGCGTTCGAATTGTAGAGGAGCACATTCCCATCTCCTTCGACCGCCATGATCGAAGAGCCATTAGGCGAGGCGACCAACGCAGTATTGATGTTGATGTCGTTCTTATACACACCCAGGCTCGGAAGCTCGGTAGCAGTCCGGGAATTCAGATCGACCTTGTCGATCGTATGAATGGGCCCGGCAACGCGGTTCGCCACCAGAATGGCGCCCGCCGAGGATGCCACGGACTTCGGATAGTGCCCACCCGGCATCCGGACGGGTTGAGTAGCCTGGAGAGTCTCGAGATCGTATACGTAGAGTAGCTGCGAATCGGTGGAACCGGCTAGCAGATAGCGGCGGTCAAACGTGATGGCCATCTGGGTCGGCGTGTTGCCTGTGCGCAAGGTGGCGATTTGCGTATTCGAGTTGGAATCGAAAACAAGGACTTGATTCTTATCCTGCCTGAGAATATAGAACCGCGCCCGGGCGGGGTCCGGCAGGATATCCACCAGCTTGCCGGGAACATTGACGAACGTACCGCGCTGGTCGGGCTGCCGCGTATTGACGATCACCCTGATGGAGGTTGGCAGGTTTATGGCACGAGCCGAAGCGATGCCGATGGTCCCGACGGTGGTGCCCTTCGAATTCTGGAAGCTTGCCGGGTCAACGCTGATGCGAATTCGGGCCGGAGTGGTTCCACTGGTCGGAGAAACACGGACACCCGCCGGAATGTTGGTCAGTGAAAAGTCGGTGTTCGCTCCGCTCTGATCGAGGATGGTGATCTCTTGCGAGGCGGCTTGCCGGTCGCAGAAACTTCCGCGGAAGACCACGTCCTCCTGCGAGGCGGTCACGCGCCGTGCCTGGCTCAAACTTCCCACCGGAAACACCGTGACACCGCTGTCCGAAATCGAATAGAGCGTATTATAGTCGTTCGAAAGAACGCTCTTGCCGGCGAGATTCTCCGCCAGTTGTATCCGCTCCCGCACCGCCAGATTGTCGGCTTCCACAATTTGAAGGATGGGCGGGTTTGTGACGCCCGCAACGACCGGTGTCGGCATCTGCGCATAGATCAACCCGCGGGAGGAGTCAATCGCGTGGCTGCCGATGCTTAGATCGCCCGTCGGGCTTGGGAATTCGGACATTAAGCCGAAGCGGCCGCCGAAGATACCGGCGCCTTCAAACAGACCCCAACCTGCCGCGAAAACAGATCCATCCTGATTGACGCTGACCACCCTCGGGCCTAGCGGCGGAGAAGCGACATAAAGGCCGGCCCGAACGGTTCGCGTATTTACGTCGTAGCCAAAGCGGATGGTGTCGGTAAGTCCATAGATTTTCAACCCGTCCCTAGAGGCGGCAAGAGAAGCGGTTGTAATTTGAAGCGGGAAAGACGCAGGCGGTTGTGGAAGCGTCTTCGTCGTCACATTCGCGATTGTGTCGAGGGTAACTGTTGTGCCGAGGACCGGGTCGAACAGCAGGAACTCGCTTGCGGTTGCGACGAATGCGCGATTGTCGATCCCAAACGCTACTCCGAAGGGAGGCGCTCCAAGAGCGAACGTCTGCCTCGCATTCGTCTCCAGGTTGATGACGGTAAGCCCGTTCGACGGAGATTGAGGTTTGTCAAAATTCCCATAGTGGGCAATGACGAGATACTTTCCGTCTGGCGACACCGACAGCGAGGCCGGCTGCGATGGTACATTAATAGAGCGCTGCACCGTATTATCAGCCAGCGACATCACGTCAATGCGGTTCGCAGTGAAATTCGCGATGTACAGGACACCCCGCCCTTCGTCCAGCGCTAGATCCGACGCGTGGCCGCCAATGGCGACTACTTTGCCGAACGTTCCCGCCCAGGCCGAAGCCGCGAGGCATACCGCGATCGTAACTCCCCAAATCCAGGACTTGCTTTTCATAGGACCAACCCTCAGATCAACCTTCGAGAAAAATTTTCCGCTCGAAAACAAACACCGATGCTAGTGACCGGCCCACGGAACCCGCGGGCCAGCCGAAGTGCATTTACTTAGCGGGCGGGACGCGGCGGCATCTCGCCGGCGCCCGCTCTTGGAATTTCTAACTCAACTAGTCGGCGCTTTTTTTGCGGCGCATTACGATCAGGCCCAGAAGTACAACGGCGATGATCGAGCATACGAGCCGTACTGTAGACGAATCCATTTTGTGTTCTCCCTATCAAAATATCCGGGCGTGATATCCCCAGCGGGAACACCCGGTGCGCGGCCGGCTGGCGCGCTCTTATGGTGCCGGCAAGTCAATCCACTACACCAACGCAACCTGTTAAATCGACATCATCATCGGGATCAATTCGCGAACGATCCTCACGGCCACGGGGCCAACGGTAACCACAAACAGCGTGGGCAAGATACAAAAAAAGATCGGGAAAATCAGTTTGACGCCGAGCTTGGCCGCCTTCTCCTCGGCGATCTGCCGGGCCTGGACGCGCATGTAATCCGCATGTCCCCGAAGGCTCTGCGCGACCCCCGTTCCAAATCGGTCCGCCTGGATCAGAACCGCAACCAACTTCTTCAGATCGTTCACTCCGGTGCGTTCAGCCAAATTCCTGAGGGCCTCGATCCTTCGCTTGCCGGCCTTCAATTCCAGGTTCACCAACGAATACTCTTCACTGATCTCCGGGTGGGCGTGCTGCAACTCCTTGGCCACCTGCATGATGGCCTGATCCAGGCCTAAACCGGACTCCACGCAGACCACCATCAGATCGAGAGAGTTCGAAAGTCCGCGCTGAATCTGTTTCTGCCGGCGCGCGCCGACGATCTTTACATACTCATTCGGCCCGAAAAAGCCCATCGCCACCGCGGCAAGCACAGCCATCACCTTATTAGCCTGTTCGGCGCCCGAGTTAGCGACTAGCAAAAGCGTGATCAGAGGCAGCAGGATCGCGCAAACCAATTTCGCGCCGTACAAAGTCTTCAAAGCATTTTCGCCGCGGAAGCCGGCACGAATCAGCCGCCGCTGCATCGTGTTTGCATCCTTCGGATTGGAAGGAATGACGTTGCCGATCTTTTTCATCAAGTCGGCGAAAACCAGACTCGGATGCGGCCCCGCGTGTTCGCGCGGGTCGATCATAACGCCGGACACCCGCTCCATCGCTTCCTTGGGACGAACCCAAAAGCGCAGGCCGGCCACCGCGATCATGACCACCAGGAACACGAACAGGAACAAACTCATGAAAATAGCCATTGTGGTCAGACCTCAATCGTTACAATCTTCTTCATGATCAGGTATCCCGTTATCTGCAGAAAGACCGCGGTACCTAACATCAAGTTGCCGGTTTCGTCCTTGAAAAAGAACGTCACATAATCCGGATTGGTGAAGAACATCAAGATGGCTACGCCAATCGGAATACACGAAAGAGCGATGCCGGTTAACTTGCCGTGCGCGCTGATGGCGCGAATCCGGCCCCGCAGTTTGAACCGCTCCCGAATGATATAAGCCAACTTGTCTAAAATTTCGGCAAGGTTGCCACCGGTCCGCTTCTGCAGTAAGACCGCCGAGACAAAAAAGTGAACATCGAGCAGCGGCACGCGCTTGGCGAGCGACTGCAAAGCCACATCCAAGGGAAGCCCGAGGTTGTGCTCCTCAAAAGTGCGGCGGAATTCTCCAGCCAGCGGCTCCTGGAATTCCCGGTGGATCATTTCCAGCGAAACGGAAAAGGCGTGGCCGGCACGCATCGAACGGGAGATAAACTCCAGGCTATCGGGGAAAATCTCCTCAAATGCCTTGATTCGCTTCCCCTTGAGGCGCAAAACATAAAACAGCGGCAGGAACCCGGCGAAGATCGCGATGAAGATGGCCAGCGGCCGCGCCGAATCCGGTAGCACCAGGTACATAATGACGTAGGCCCCAATGAAGAATGCCATGCAGCTATGAATGAATCGGCCGGGATTCCATCTCAGGCCGGCCTGCTCGAGCAATTGCTTCAGCTTTTCGTTCAGCTTGTACTTCTCGAGGATACCGATGACGATCTTTCCTTTCGCCGGTTCTTCCGCGGTAAAGAGTGCCGCCTCTTCAGGGTTCGCGCCCTTAGCTTTCTTCTGCTGTTTCCCCATCAAGCGGCCCTTGATACGGTCCATGTCCGCGTTTCGAACAGACTTTGATACCATCAGCCAGACTGCCAAGGCAAGCAGCCATATGCCGATTACTGTGAATATGAAAGTTGTCATCGGTATACCCTCAAATCTCCATCACTTCGTCGAACAGGTCGGGACGCAGCCGGATTCCGGCCGCCAGTAATTTCTCGTAGAACTTAGGCCGGATGCCGGTGGCCGCAAACCGGCCGATCACCTTGCCCTCCGGACTCAGGCCGCGCTTCTCAAACACAAAAATATCCTGCAGAGTGACGATGTCGCCTTCCATGCCCGTCACCTCCGTAATGCTCATGATGCGGCGCGAACCGTCGCTGAGGCGCATCGGCTGCACAAGGACATTCACAGCGGCGGCGATCTGCTGGCGGATGGAAACCATCTGCATGTTGGCGGCGGCCATCGAAACCATCACCTCCAGGCGCGAAACTGCGTCGCGGGGGCTGTTGGCGTGGACCGTGGTCAGCGAGCCGTCGTGGCCGGTGTTCATCGCCTGCAACATGTCGAGCGCCTCTCCGCCGCGGACTTCACCAACCACGATCCGGTCGGGACGCATGCGAAGACTGTTCACCAGCAATTCTCTGATACGCACCGCGCCATTTCCTTCGAGATTCGGCGGCCTGGTTTCAAGACGGGCGACGTGCGGCTGCTTCAATTGCAGTTCCGCCGCGTCTTCAATGGTGACGATGCGCTCTTTTGGATTGATGTACGCCGATAGCGCGTTTAGCAGGGTGGTCTTACCGGAACCGGTGCCACCGGAAATAATGATATTCAGCTTCGCCTTTACCGCGGCTTCCAGCAGTTCCATCATGCCGGGCGTCATCGCCTTGCGATCCACCAGATCCGGCGCCGTGAGTTTGTCCTGCGCAAAGCGGCGAATCGACATCAGCGGCCCGTCCAGCGCAAGCGGAGGAATAATTGCGTTGACGCGCGAGCCGTCCATCAGCCGCGCATCCACCATTGGCGTCGATTCATCCACGCGCCGGCCAACCTGCGACACGATTTTGTCGATGATGCGGAGCAGGTGCTGATCGTCGCGGAAGGTGACGCTGGTCAACTCCAAAAGGCCTTTGCGCTCTATGTAAACCTGTTTATGGCCATTCACCAGAATGTCGGAGATGCTATTGTCGGCAAGCAGCGGTTCGAGCGGGCCAAGACCGAAAACCTCATCCAGCACCTCATCGGAGATCTGCTGCTTTTCAAGCCCGCTCAGCAGCGTGGGCTCGCCGTCAATGAGCGAAATCAGCGCCTGCCGGACTTCTCCGCGGACACGCTGGTTGTCGATCGTAGCCAAGGCTTCGAGATTGATCTTGTCGAGAAGCTTGCGGTGCAACGTGAATTTCAGTTCCTGATATTCCGGCTTGAGGCTCTGGCGAGGCTGGCCGGAGTTCTTCAGCAGGCGTTGCTCCCAGGAGAGCTGTGCGGGCGATCTTTGGTCGTGTGTCGGAAGCATGTTTATCTATCGGCCTAAGTTTGCGAGAGCGCTAGTCTCGTGGCGGCGAATCCTGAAGTCCCTTTTTTGTCAAGCCGCGCCGAACCGCAGAGCTTGCTTGCCAGTTCCTCTACCGCCTTGCCTAATTCCGTATCCCCTTCCAGCGCTTCTCCCAGCGTCACTACCCGGTGAAGAGAAAAGTAATCGTTCGGAAGGCTGATGTCGATCGGCCCGCCGAAGAGCTTGCTCAAATCCGATCCGCTCAATCCATCGCGCTTATCGAGGCGATTGATGATCATCTGGAAACGGCTTGCATCAAACCCGAGGTGGTTCAGCAGCTTGATTGCCCGCCGGGCCAGATGCAGGCTCGCCAGTTCGGAGGTAGATACCAGGAATGCCCGATCCGAATGCGAAAGAGCCAACAGACTGACGCGGTTGAAAATCGACGGAAGGTCCACTATCACCCAGTCGTAGAGCATGCGCGCATACTGCAGCACGTCATGCAAACGGCCCGGGTCCACTGGTTCGGAATAGGGCATTTCCGGAGAAGGCAAAACTTCGATCATCCCGGCGCTGACGGTCATCGACGACCAGAGCCGCGCATCCATTCGTTCGGCGTTCTCCAGAACGTCAACCAACGAATGGGTCTGGTCCAATTTCAAATAGAATCCGAGCGTTCCGCCCATAAGGTCGAAATCGGCCAGCAACACCCGCTTTCCAGTGGTACGCTGCAACGCGAACGCCGTTTGAGCCGCCAGCGTCGAGGCCCCGGACCCCGGCTTCGTACTCGAGAAGACAACCACCTTTCCCAACTCCCGCTCGGCCCCCCCTTCCGGCTGAATCATACGCTGGAGCCGTGAGATTGCCGCTTCCTGAGTGGATGGATCAAAGGGCGCATGCAGAAATTCGGAAGCTCCCACCCGCAGCGATCTAAGAATCGCGTCCGAATCGTTCTTCAGATGCAGCCCCACAACCTGGATGGGCGGTTTTTGCAGGCTGATGTAACGAATCAGGTCGCAGGCGGCGTTGAGGTCGGTGGCGAGGTCGACGAGAATCACATCGGGACGGAGTTGGCGCAGACGCATCTCAAGAGTTTGCTCTACCGGATACACCTTCAGATCGGACACAATCTGGAAACTCTTGACCCGCGAGACCGATTGAGAAAACTGGTCCGCAAGCTCCCGGTTAGGGGAGATGATCAGCGCCGTGATTTCTCTTCCGTTATTTACCATGTCTTGCATTCATCCTTCGATCGCGGATCTCTATCCTTTGGACTTCGGTTCGGTTGAATCGGACGTCTTCACCGCTTTCGCTTTCTTCGGCTTCGCCGGAGCAGCCGAACCCGTACTTTCCTTGTCGGGCGCAGGCACCGGCGCAAGGAATTCCCTGGGCATAACCGGTATCGGAACCTGGTCGCCAGGCTCGTAAGGTTTCACGATTTCCGGCGTCACAATCACCACCAGTTCAGTGCGAGCCTTCTTCTGTTCCCTGCTCTTAAAAATCACACCAAGCAATGGGATGTTTGCCAGACCAGGAGTTTTAGAAAGCTGTTCGGTGACCCGGTCGTCGATCAAACCGCCAATCACGAAACTCTGTCCCTGTCCCAGCTCGATATTGGTTTCCATGCGCCGGGTAGATAGCGCCGGGATGAAGAATCCGGAAATGTTCACACCGTTGGCGGTATCGAGGGCGGAAACTTCCGGTTTCACGTACATTTTGATGGTATTGTTTTCAGTCACCACCGGATTAAAGGTCAGACGAATTCCAAATTCGCGGAACTGAATGGTAACCGCGCCGGCATTGCCGCCGCCCTGCAATACGGGAATCGGAAATTCACCACCGACCAGAAAGCTAGCCTCTTTTCCATTCGTGGTCACCAGATTCGGCTCGGCGAGAATTTGCAACACGGAATCTTGTTCCAATGCCTTGATAAAAGCGCCGAGATTCAGGTCCGGCCGGAAGGCGAACACGTTCAGCGCATCGGTAATTGTCAATTTGGTGGGGACGCCTCCTCCAATTTGGCTGATCGCAGCCGAGTTGAACTGGCCGGTTGAATAGCTACCGATCGTATTCGCCGCGCCGGTGGAAAAAATGTTCACACCCAGTTGCTGAACTCTTGCCCGGTCCAACTCGGCAAACTTGACCTTAAGTACAATTTGACGGTCTACAGGGGCAATCGGCAGCATCAGATAATTGACCACCGTCTTGGCAAACGGAGACACCATGGCGACGGCGCGGTCGCCGATATCCTTGGAAGAAACCCGTCCGGTCAACGACAACGAGTCGCGGGTGGACTGAATCTGAATATCTTCCTTCGGGAAGGTTTCCTTCATCAGCCGCCGGAGCGGCTCCAGATTCTGCTCGACGTTGATGGCGTAAATGGAGCGCTGCCCGCTCTTCGACCAAACAATAATCGTCGAGGTGCCCGGACCTTTCGCGCTCAAAAGCATTTCGCGCGTGGTTACCGCCATGGTGTCAACCACCGACGGATCGCTGGTAGAGATCTGCCGGATGTCCGTCGGATAATCGAGAACAATACTCTTCCCAACTGTCAACTTCAGCTCTTCAATCTGTTGACCGAAGGCGGCCTGTTGGCTAAAGGCGGCGCAAACTCCCAAAGCCAGAACCACGGGAGTACGCATGCTTCTCTTTACGTTCCGAAACGAGATACTGCTGCTAAACAGAGTCATGTCCATGATCCCCGACTAATTTGTAGGCCCCACGCGCTCAACCGTTCTGGTATTTCCGCGGATAACAACTACCTCCGGCGGTGGAGG
>JANXXV010000900.1 GCA_025350445.1 Bryobacteraceae bacterium
GCTCCACCAGCCGCCGGGCCATCAGGCAGCGCCGGCCGTAGGAGGCGGTGGTCTCCTCGTTCAGGCCGTACGCCTCTTTTGTGGCATCGGTCTCTTTTGCCAGATCCAGCGCATCGGTTGCTTCCAGCTGCATCCGCGCTGCCAGTTCATAGGTGGAAATGCGGGCATCCAGATTGGGCTGGTAGGGGCGATGCGCGCGATGCGCTTCATCCACACTATGCAGCAGCGAGCGGCCCAGGTCTTTCACCGCGGCTGGATACTCTTCCTCCGGCTCCAAATTGAGCAGGGGCAGGCCTTCCGAACGAACGCGCGTCCCCTGATAAACGCCCGGAATATAGCCCGCCTGCCAGTTCTGGATATCGTTCACGGGAAGGCCCTTGGGGTCGTCCAAGACGACATAGGCAGGGAGATTTTGATTCTCGGAACCAAGCCCGTACACCACCCACGAGCCCAGCGTCGGCCTTCCCGGCAGGATGCGGCCGGTGTGCATGAGGAACAGCGCAAAGTCATGCGCGATGTGCGTGGTGTACATGGAGCGGATGACGGCGATGTCGTCCACACGCTGGGCAATATGAGGTAGAAGTTCCGAGACCTCGGTACCCGACTTCCCGTAGTGGGCGAATTTATAAGGGGAGGGCATGATGCCGCCGGCCTCCCGCACCTGGCGGATCTGGCTGGCAAGGTCGCGGCTGGGCGGTTGGCCGGCATACTTCTCCAGGGCAGGCTTGGGGTCCAGCAGATCCATCTGGCTGGGGCCGCCGTTCATAAAAAGCTGAATGACAGACTTCGCTTTGGCCGGTGAGGGCGGCGCCTTCGGTTTTAGATCGTAAACCTGCGGCTGTCCCTCGGCCGCGAACAATGGTTCCGGTGAGAGGAAGTCCCTGCCCAGCAGATACGCCAAGGCGGCGCCGTTCAAGCCGTCTGAGATTCGGGAGAAGAAGTCGCGCCGGGAGTTTGCCTGTTTCGCCATGGGGTTCCTTCAATCGACGTACAAAAACTCAGCTGAGTTGAACAGAGAATGCGCCAAGCTGGCCAGCGCCATATGGGATGCTTTGGCGGCAATCGGGTCGGAAGGCGGCGCGGTCTCGTAATGCTCTTGCCAGTTCCGGCGCATGGCGAGAAGCACGCGCTCGGCCGCCTGCACTTCCGCCGGCGTTGGGGCGCGGGTCAGGGTCGCCAGATAAAGCTGGTCGATCTCTTTGCGCGCGTCCATCCCGGCGGCGTCCATGATGCGGCCGGCCAGGTAGCGGGCACTCTCCCGTATCTGGTCCCCGTTCATGAGTTGCAGCGCCTGCGAGCTAACGATCGATTCGCCGCGGCGCACGCAGTTCGGGCTCATAAAAGGCGCGTCGAACGTATCCAGAATTGTGACGGGAGTGGATCGCCGCTGCTGCAGGTAGATGCTGCGCCGGTAGCCGAGCTTTCCGGCCTTCGCCAGCACCAATCCGTCGGGTTTCACTGCAAGGGCGGCGGGAGGACCGAAGGGAGTCTGGTCCAGCCGACCGGCGATTTTCAAGATGGAATCGCGAACAGCCTCCGCATCCAGGCGTCGCAGTGGAAAGCGCGACAGCAGAGCGTTCGATGCGTCTTGCGCCTCCGCTTCCGCAGTGACGGCAGTGCTCTGCCGGTAGACAGCGGACGTCATGATAAGGCGGTGCATCTTCTTGATGCTCCAGCCGGACTCCACAAATTCCGTCGCCAGCCAATCCAGCAGTTCGGGATGCGTCGGCGGCGTGCCCGTCTTGCCGAAATTGCCCGCGCTCTTGACGATTCCCCAGCCAAAATGCTGCTGCCAGATGCGGTTTACCATCACCCGGGCGGTGAGGGGATGCTCCGGCTGGGTGATCCACTTGGCGAATGCCAGGCGGCGTCCGCTGCTGCCAGTCTCATACGGAAGCTTTTCCACCTGATACGGAGCCAGTCCGCTGGAAAGGACGGACGGAGGTCCAGGATCGACTAGCGGGCCCGGATTGTTTACGTCTCCGCGCAAGAGAATGCGCACCGGGGTGGGCTCACCACCCATGTCGAACAGCGCACGAATACCAGGGGTGGGCTTCAGCTTCGCCTTGGCTTGGTTCAGGCTCTTGCGCAGATCGGCGATGGCGGTCTTTAACGGCTCAAACTCTTTGGTCAGTTCATCCAGCGTGGCATTCTTCTTTGCCTTCTCACGATACGGGGCCGCGGCTTCGTCCATCTTCTTCTCAATGTCGTCGATCTGCTTCTTCAACGGGGCGTTGAACGATTCCGTTTCGCGAACAATCGCGGGATCGGGATCGGGCAGGAACCGCACATCCTTTTCCTCACACTTCGAACCCACGCCAACGCAGGCAATGGAAGGAATAAGCCAGTCATACGGATCGAGCGCCGATTGAAAAACGGCACTGACGCGATAGTAGTCGCGCTGCGGAAGAGGATCGTACTTGTGATCGTGGCAGCGGGCGCAACCGAGCGAAAGCCCCATCACGGACGAGCCCAGAATTTCCATCTCGGACGCCACCGCATCGAAGCGTTCCGGAAGAAAGTTCTGCTCCGTGCTGTAGGTGGCATCCGGCGCCAGCCGCAGAAAGCCTGTTGCTTCCAACTTCTCCAACTGGTCCGCGGAGTAGGTTTTCGCCGCTTTCCAATCGAACATCTCGTCGCCCGCCAACTGCTCCCGCAAGAACTGGTCGTACGGCTTGTCCGCGTTAAAAGCGCGAATCACATAGTCGCGATAGCGCCATGAAGTGGGCCGCGGCTCATCGGTGGAAACCCCGCCTTCGCTGTCGGCGTAACCCACCGCATCCAGCCAGTAACGCGCCCATCGTTCGCCGTAGCGCGGTGAGGCAAGCAACCGGTCGATAAGGCGCTCGTAGGCCTCCGGTTTATTGTCGGCGAGGTAGGCTTGCACTTCGGCCGGCGACGGAGGTAATCCGGTGAGGTCGAAGTAGGCGCGCCGCATCAGTATCAACCGCCCGGCTTGCGGCGCGAAGGCGATCTTCTTGGCGGCCAGGCGTTCCAATACGAATGCGTCAATCGGCGTTCGAGCGGCTGCAAACCGGGGCACCGCAGGCCTTACCGGTTTGCGGAAAGACCAAAATGAACGGGCCGTCCCGTTGACCATTGGATCGCTATCCGGATCTACAGGGGCGGCCTTTTCCATTTCGTCCGGCGCCCCTTGGGCGATCCACTGCGTCAGCTTTTCGAGTTCCGCCGAATCCACAGTCCGCACGGAAAACTGTTCCTGCAACTGAGGCGGCGGCATTTGCTGCTTCGATACGCGCTGCAGCAGCAAGCTTGCCGCCGGATTACCCGGAACGATGGCGGGTCCCGATTTTCCGCCTTTGAGCATGCCCGCCCGCGTGCGCAAGTCTAACCCAGCCTGCTGTACGCGGCGGCCATGACAAACCAGGCACTTGGCGCCCAGCACAGAAGTGAAGATCTCGCGCGCCTGGACGGGCCGGGTGAGAACCTGCTCTCCGGTCTTCAACGCTCCGGTATCGATCCAGTTTCGGATGGACGTTGTCTCCTCAACGGTTAGAGGCGTGCCACCGAGCGGCATCTTTCCGGTTGAAACCATGGCGACCAGCAGGCTATCGACGGACCTGCCCGGCATTACGGCGGCTCCGGTCTTGCCTCCCGTCAACAAATCATCGCGCGTCTCCAGCGACAAACCTGCCCGCCTGGCCTTACTGTTATGGCAGGAAATGCACTTGGCTTTGAGGAGAGGAAGAACGTCAGACTCGAATCGGGGAGCCGGTTTCTCTTGCGCGTAACCGAACAGCGCGACAAAAAAGCACAGGGCGCTGGAGCCAATTACAGCCCGGGAGAAACGAATCATGCATCCTTCCTTAACGTCTCGATCATATCAATGCCACCTATCGAAATGATAGCGGCTGGTGTAATGTCCACGAATTCGCTAGACAGATCGAATCCTGCAGTTCACGCCAAAATCCGCGTTGATCCGCGTGAATCGGCGGCTAATAATGTTGGCTCCGGATTAACGCCGATGAAAACGGATAACTTGGCCTGTCCAGCGCGGAAGCTTTGGGAAGCTCGTGGCAGGTAAGGAACGCGATAAGTGCCCCGGGAGCTATTTCTTGGACACTGCACTAGTATTCGGGAAACCGAGGCAGCGGCCTCCGCTTGGACCAGGTTCGCCGTCCTAGAAGTTCACCTTAAGGCCGAATTGAACTACCCGCGGCGACGCGGCCGAAGTCAACCGGCCGAATGTCGGCACCGTAACCGTGTTCACCGGATTCCCAAAGTTGACCTGGTTGAAAGCGTTATACAGTTCTCCGCGGAACTGTATTCCGAGCCGTTCGGTGTATCTGAAGTTCTTGATGAACGCAAGGTCCGTATTCGAAGAGCGGGGACCAATCATCACATTGCGTCCGGAATTGCCGAATACTCCGACGCCATTGGGAGCGAAAGCGGCGATGTTGAAGTACTTCGCTACCTGATCCCCCCGGCTGCGCCCACCCGGCAGACTTGGATTGCCAACCACGTCGGCGCGGTTGGTGGTTGCGGTAAGAGCGTTGTCCCGGCCGGTGAAGATACTGAACGGTGCGCCCGAGATGAGCGAAGTGAGGCCTGAGATTTCCCATCCGCCGATCACGTGGTGGAGCACGCCCATCGAGGCAAGATTCGGCAGATTGTAGACCCAGGAGAGACGAACCACATGCGCGCGTTGGAAGTCCGAGAGGCCGCGATCCCCATTCAGATCCAGATTGTTTTGGTGAGCTACACCCTGCACGCTGGTGGTTTGCCCGGTATCGATAGCCTTCGACCAGGTGTATGCCCCCAGAAGAGTGAGATGATCCGTGCGGTACTTGGTGCTCATCTGGAAAGAATGATAGGAAGCGTTTCCACCGGATTGGATCATATTGATCTTCTGATAGATATTCGGCACCGTGATACGGCGCACATCGAAGTTAGCCAAAGTGGACAACGGCTGCCCCGCTGCGTCCACGCCCGGTATATAGCGGGCCTGGTTAATATTCACGGTGTCTTCCAGGTGGCGGCTGAGCTTGCCTACGTAACTCGCATCAATGGCAACCCGATGGAACAGATCCCGCTGAATGCCCAGAGACAGGGCTTGCACGCGCGGCATCACAAAATTCGGATCCCAGCCGAAAACCTCCGACGGAAGAAAGAAAAGCTTCTTGTTCGGGTTCGTTGTTAAATCCAAGGAGTGAGGGAACGGGTTTTCCAATCCCTGCCAGGGATCGCTGAACCCTCCGGCCGGGCGGAACAACGTCTGCCCCAATAGAAACGGCTGATTCTGAAAACTCTGGGCGCCCATGTCGCCAAAGTGGGCATTGCTGTAGAGCCCGTAGCTGGCGCGAAGACTGGTGAGTCCATCGCCGGTCAGGTCGTAAGCCAAGCCGAGCCGCGGCTGGATCTGTTTGTGGTCCTCTTTGACCATGGTGCTGGGTAAGCCATCCGGGAAGTCGGGCGTCTTATCCCCCGTGAAGAGCAGTCCGGGAGGTGCAGAGGGAATCACCTTCGACTGGATTCCAAGACGAAAAGTTGCATTCTGAGGGATCTTTACCGTGGACCGCTCCACGCCTCGCGTCTCGTCGAAGGGGCCAAGGAGTTCGTAGCGTAATCCGAAGTTAACTGTCAGCCGTTTTGTCAGCTTGAAATCATCCTGAACGAAGAAGGAGGTGTTGATCGAGCGCATGGCAAGGTCGATAAGGGGGCGGCGGGTAGCCGTGGCGAGCTCTCCAATCAGGAAGTCGGCGGCCGCGTTCCCGCTAACAGACCCGTCGAAGGCAAAAATGCCATTGTCGCTTGCAGCGGTGATGAGTTTAAACTTGCGGCGATAGACATCGAAACCGGCTTTGATTTGATGCCGCCCTTTGATCCAGGTGATTGAGTCCGCCACCTGCCAGTTATTGGTGCCCTCTACCCACAGGCAGAGTCCGCCTCCACCGATGTTGAACCGGCCCGTGACATTGACGTTAGGTGGTTGCGGCGGGCCTTCCAGATCGATATTGATGCCTAAGTCGCGCGGCTTCAGTTGAGAACTGCATCCGCGATTCTCTTCCTGGCCGCTGATTCCGGTTCGCAATTGGTTCAGCAAAGTAGGCGTGATACTTCGCGTATAACTGACGGACGCAACCGGAACCACCTGGTCTTCTTCGCGTTGGCCGTAGATAGGATAGGGGCCGCTGGCGAACGGGGTTCGGAAGTAGGTCTTGTCGAAGAAATAGCTGACACTCAGCGTATCCTTGCTGGTGAGAATCGCATCGAGCTTTCCAAGATAGTGATTTCCGTCGATCGGGTTGGAGCCCGAGGTAACAAGTTGCCCAACACCGCCTGAGGGCGCCACCGGAATAATATCGTTGAGCAGGCGGCGGCTCACCGGGTTGATGCGATCGACCGGAATTGTGTTGTTCGGGAACGGCAAGTTCGTGCGCGGATCGCGGATAGTTGTTTGAAACACGCCCTGACGCTCGCCGGCGGTCAGTGGAAAAGAAGAGGCGATGGAAGTGCCCCTGATCCGCAGGCCTTGGTAGGAGATAAACCCAAACAGTTTGTTCTTGAAGATGGGGAACCCCGCGCTGGCGCCGAACTGATTCTGCCGCAGAATTGGGACCGTGGAGGAGAAGAAGTTCCGCGAATTCAACTTGTCGTTACGCAGAAATTCCCAGGCCGCGCCGTGGATTTGGTTCGTGCCGGAACGTGTGACGGCTGTAAAGATGGAACCCGCGTAATATCCATACTCGGCGCTGTAGGAGTTGGTGATCAGTTTAAACTCCTGCAAAGCGTCAGGAGATGGATAGTTCAGCCCGCTATTAGTGTACGAACCCGCAAAGCGCATCCCATCGAGCTGATAGTCGGTCTCGTTAGTTCTTGAACCGTTAACGCTGACGGAGTTGCCGCCGCGGTCGCCGGCGGTAAGCGCCGTTGGGTTATTCGAGACCGAGACACCGGGCAAGAGTGTCGCCAACTGAAGCGGATTGCGCCCGTTCAAGGGCAGCTCGGCAATGCGCTTGCGGTCAACCACCTCACCACCGGCTGAGGATACAGTGTCTACCAAGGGCGCTTGCGCTCCCACTTCGATGCTTTCAGCAAGCGTGCCAACCTGCATCTCGATGGGGATGCGCGCATTCTGATTTAACTGCAGTTCTATTCCGGTGCGGGTGAATAACTTGAATCCGGCAGCCTCGGCAGTGAGGCGATACGTTCCAATGGGAACCAGCGGGATCACAAAAGATCCACTCGCATCGGATTCCGCGGCACGCACAAAGCCCGTCGAGTCATCCTTAGCGGTAAGCTTTGCGCCGGCTATGGCCGCGCCTGTAGGATCGGTTACTGTGCCTACGATTGTCGCCGCATTTTGTTGCGCGCGAACTAAAGCGTCTGGAATAAGGATGAGCCCGACAGCGAGTAATAGCAGACGGGGCGCTCGTCTTCCCTCAACATGAAAAGCAAACATGGCTAACTCCTTCATTGTCGTTTCGCGAGTTTTAGCGATCATAGTGGCAATGTGGACGGACCACTTTGCGATGAATGTTATCATCACACTGAATCGATGTCAATGCCAAAACCACCAATTTAGCAATGCTACTGACTCTTTTCCGAAACCAGGGGACCATCAGTTTTGACACGTCTTGTGAGATTGTGGTACAACCACTTTACGGTTGTGCTTCTAGCTGTGGCCGGAATGAAATTTCCCCAAAATGCCAACAAAACCCTGTGTGTATTTGATTGATGCGGTCGATTCGCCTCTTTGTGCCGAAGTTGAAATCGAGAAAGAGATCTTCGCGGATCAAGCCGATCTCGTTTTCATCCAGACCGCGGATTCGGGAGACTTTCCCCGGGAAGTGTTCGCCGCCGACGCCTTGATCGTCAGTCATTTTCCTCGGATCTCGGAAACGCTCCTTTAGTCGTTCGGGAAGGTGCGGATCATTGTGCGCAACGGGGTGGGATTCGATAATGTGGATGCCGATGCAGCCCGCCGGCTTGGGATACCCGTCTGCAACGTTCCCGATTACGGCACCGAAGAAGTAGCCGATTACGCCATCCTTCTAACGCTCGCGCTGCAACGCAACTTCTACCCGGCGGTGAACGACGTCCGTAAGGGTAACTGGAGTTGGAGAGCGGCTGAGCCGGGACGCAGACTCCGCGGACAGAAGTTCGGCATCGTGGGGTGTGGACGAATCGGGACTGCCACCGCGCTGCGGGCAAAGGCGCTTGGATTAGCGGTTCGATTTTAGGATCCGTACATCCCCGCCGGTTTTGAAAAGGCGCTTGGCGTGGCAAGGTGCGCCAGTCTTGAGGAACTGCTGCAAACCTCCGATGTAGTCTCTTTGCACTGCCCTCTCAGCGATGCCACGCGCGGAATGATCGGCCCGCCGGAGTTGCGCTCCATGAAACCGGGCGCATTTCTGGTGAATACCGCCCGCGGCCCGCTGGTACAGGAAGCCAGCCTCGTGGAGGTCCTTCGAACGGGCCATTTGGGCGGCGCTGCACTGGACGTGCTGGAGAACGAGCTGCTCTGTTCCGCTGAGCTGTTCACTTTCTCGAACTGCCTGCTTACGCCGCATGTCGCGTTCTATTCGGCTGATGCGGTGCTGGAGATGAGAGGCAATGCAGCCCGGAATGTGGTCCGTTGTTTGCAGGGCTTCGACCCGATAAACATCGTCAATCACGTGGTTCCCGGCCGATCAGGGATTGCGTTGACCCGTTAGGCCAGCAACAGGAGAGGCTGTTCGATCGCTTTTGCGATTGCGTTGAGGAACGCCGCCGCAAGAACGCCATCAGCCACTCGATGATCGACAGTCAGCGTCAACCGCAGCGTGGGACGGACCACTAGCCGGCCATCGAGAACGAAAGGACGCGGCGCAACACGGCCTGCCGCCAGAATGCAGCTTTCCGGCGGATTGACAATGGCCTGAAATTCGTCCACACCGAACGGTCCCAGGTTGGACAGCGTGCAGGAGCCGTCCTGCATATCGCGAGGATCGAGCTTACCGTCTCTCGCCTTGACAGCTAATTCCGACCGCCGCCGGGCCAACTGAGAGATTGGCAGCTTGTCCACTCCGGAAATCACCGGCACCAGCAATCGTGTCGGACTTTGCACAGCGAACCCTACGTTGATCAGTGGACGCGATTCGATGCGATCTTGCCGCCAAGCCGCGTTCATCCCCGGAACTTCACGAAGGGCTACGGCCATGGCCTTCAGTAAGAAATCGGTGAAGCTTAGCCGGACGCCCCCGCGCGCCTGGACCACGGCAAGCAACTGATCCCGCGCCAGTGTAAGCGGAGCCGCATCCAACTCACGCCGCAAGCTGAATTGCGGCACAGTGCCGGCGCTCTCCTCCATCTTCCCGGCGATTCGGCGTCTGGCTGACGAGGCGCTACGATCTTCGGTTTTCGATGGCTTGTTCGCCAACGCCGCCCGGACATCGGATTCGCGAATGCGGCCGTATTCGCCGGAACCCTGGAGGCCGGACAGTTCTATGCCCAGTTCCAATGCCACCCGCCGGGCCCTTGGGCTGACTAGCGGTCCGCTGCGGCGAGCGCTTACCGCATCCGGCCGAGCCGCGGTCTTCGTCGCGGAAGGCATCGAATCGCCTACCCGCGCGATCACAGTCCCGACGGGAACCACGACTTCTTCCTTAATCAGCAGATCCGTAACGAAGCCCTTTCCCGGCGATTCCACTTCCATGTCGACCTTATCCGTCTGGACGATGAACAGCGGCTCGCCTTTTTCAATCGGGTCGCCCACCGCTTTCAACCACTGCATGACGAAGCCTTCCGTCATGGTTATTCCCAACTGCGGCATCACAATTTCGTGGATCATCGCCCGGGTTCCTAACTTGCCGCCAAACGCCGCGCCTCGGCAACGATCGCGTCCACCGAAGGCAGCATCGCCGCCTCAAGAACAGGATTGAACGGATGCGGAGTGTGAAGGGCGCCAAGGCGCGCGACCGGCGCGTCGAGTGAATCGAATGCCTTTGCGGAGACAATAGCCGCTGCCTCGGCGGAGAAGCCGCAAAACATTTGTGCTTCGTCTACGATCAACAGGCGGCCGGTCTTATGCACCGACTCCAGAAGGGTTTGCTCATCGAACGGCACAATGGTGCGCGGATCGATGACTTCTACGGAAATACCTTCCTTCTCCAGGCGTGCGGCGGCATCCATCGCGTGCCAAACCATCAGGCTCATCGCCAGAATGGTGATGTCTTTGCCTTTCCGGCAGACATTGGCCCGACCGAAGGGAATCGTGTACTCTCCGGCGGGTACCGGACCTTTCTTGTTATAGAAGAACTTGTGTTCAATAAATATTACCGGTCCGTCGTCGCGGATGGCCGTTTTCAGCAGTCCCTTTACGTCGGTCGCGGAGGATGGTAATACCACTTTGAGCCCTGGAATGTGGGCGAACCACGAGTAGAAGCAGCGCGAGTGGTGTGGACCGGTGCACCGCGCACTGCCCATCGCGGCGCGCACCACCAAAGGCACCTTGAACTTTCCGTTGGAGGTGTAGTGAATGGTGGCTGCTTGTTCGACGATTTGGCCCATCGCCTCCATGATCATGTCGAGAAAAACGATATCCACAATGGGACGAGCGCCGGCCATTGCGGCCCCAACGCCCATGCCCACTTGACCCAGTTCCGAGATGGGCATGTCGCGGACCCGGCGATCGCCAAATTCTTCCCACAGCCCCTTGCTTTGCTTGAAGTTTCCACCGCGCTGGCCGATGCCCTGCCCGATGTAGAAGACGGACGAATCCAGCCGCATCTCTTCCTGCAAGGCCTCCACAGACGCCTCGACATACTGAATGTTTCGCTCTTCCGGCATATACTCTTTTCTCCCGCTCAAGCGATTGCTAGGCGTAAACGAAATCGCCGACTGTGGCCGGGTCGGCCTCTGGACTTGCCTTGGCGAACTGGTAGGCGGCTTCGATCTCAACCTCCACTTCACGCTCAATATCGCCAAGATCCGCTTCATTCATCAAACCCGAACGAATGGCGGCGCCCGCGAGCCGTTCGATAGGATCACGCAGCTTCCACTCGGCGATTTCTTCCTTGCTTCTGTACCCGGTGCCGGGATCCCCTTCGAAGTGCCCCAGTGGGCGGTAGGTCTGGCACTCTATCAGCGTTGGCCCCTCACCGGCACGGGCGCGCGCAATTGCTTCACCGGCAACCCGGTGTACTTCGAGAACATCGTTGCCGTCGATCCTGATACCGGGGATGCCATATGCCGCGCCCCGAGTGGAAACGTTGGTGTTTTTCGTGACTCGGTGGAACGGTGTTTCCGTGGCATACAGATTGTTCTCGCAAACAAAGACCACAGGCAGAAGCAGCGCGGCCGCAAGGTTGATTCCTTCATGAAAGGCACAATTGTTAACGGCGCCGTCGCCAAAGAAGCTGACCGCCACTTGCCCGTCGCCACGCAAGGCAGCAGCCATCGCTGCTCCGCCGGCAATCGGAATTCCCGCACCGACAATTCCGTTAGTCCCCAGAAAGCCGCAGGCCGGATCGTAAATATGCATACTGCCGCCGCGGCCGCCGTTAATTCCGGTCGGCTTTCCCCATATCTCCGCGAAAGCCTCATTCACGGGTACGCCCTTGGCCAGTGCGTGTCCATGCCCGCGATGCGTGCTGGTCACATAATCTGCCCTTGAAAGATGCGCGCATACTCCGGCCGCCACGGCTTCTTCTCCCACGTATAAGTGGATGAAGCCCGGCATCACTCCAGAGCGGTAGGTTTGCTGAATTCGCAATTCGAACTGCCGCATCCGCTGCATGCTGCGGTACAGAGACGACATGAGATCTCGTGACATTTTTCACTCCGGACAGTAAATCTTTTGCCAGACTACTTTCGGTTCAGGCGGATCGGGTGAACCCGATATCGCTTAATTAATTGGTATAACCGTTAATCCAAAAACGTACCAGATATACCCCGGTCTGTCAAGAAGAACGAGCATGTGATGGTTGGGACCGCCGGAGATCCGGCGTGCCCCCGAGGCTTGGCGCGGTGCTCTAACGGCGGCGATCCCGTCCACTGCCCGTTAGAAGCGCAAAGGCCGCTTTCGGCGGCGGCAAGCGGAGGCATAAATATACTTGACTGACATAACTCTTTCTGTTAAAGTTCTTGTATGGACAGAGCACACAACACCCCGACCACTCTTCAGGAAGCGGTGATCCATTACGCAAATTTCGACAATTGCAAAGAGTTCATGATGAACCTCCGTTGGCCGGACGGTAAGGTGCTCTGCCCTAACTGTGGATGTGATGACGTAGCGTACCTTCCCAATGCCCGTGTGTTCAAGTGCTATCAGAACCATGAACGTCAAAAGTTCTCCCTGAAGGTTGGCACCATTTTCGAAGACTCGCCTATCGCTCTTGAAAAGTGGCTGCCAGTGATGTGGATGGTGGTGAATTGCAAGAATGGCGTTTCTTCATGGGAGATTCATCGCGCTATCAAGGTAACCCAGAAGACCGCATGGTTCATGTTGCAGCGAGCACGGCTTGCCATGCAGGACGATCAGACTGGCGGAAAGTTGGGCGGTGAGGTTGAGGTTGATGAGACCTTCATCGGCGGTAAGGCGCGGAACATACACAAGGACAAGCGCGTCGAAAAGATCGTTGGACGCGGTCCCGGTAACAAGGCAATCGTAGCCGCTGTTCTTGAGCGTGGCGGAAAGGTTCGCGCAAAGGTGATCGGCACTCCGGCATTCCGATGATGTCGATCAGCGTTCCGATCTGATGCCGATCAGATCGGAGCGACGCGACGCAGGCTCTCGCAAGAAGGGTGATTTGCAAAAGCTGGTACGCGAGAACGTGGAAACTGGATCGAGCGTGCACAGTGATGCCCTAAAGTCCTATGACGGGCTTGCTGAAGACTTCACCCATCAAGTCGTGGATCACGCTCGGTGCTACGTGAACGGGCAAGTCCATACCAACGGCATGGAGAACTTCTGGAGTCTGTTGAACCTAAGAACGGCAGTTGGACTGTTCGAGTGTGGATTGTCCCTGTCGATTCAGATACTTTCAACTGCTCCGCAGTTCACCTATTGGGTGAGAAGCCCTGTGTTTCCAAATAGTTGAGGGCAACGGATGTCTTGGGTTTTAGGCGCAATCAACTGCCGTTTTTAGGTTGAAGCGCGGAATCAACGGAACCTATGTTTCCGTCGAGCCCTATCACCTATTCCGTTACGTTGACGAACAGGCTTTCCGCTTCAATAACCGGATCGAGATGAACGACGGCGATAGATTCGTGACTGTCATGAAGCAGATCGTTGGCAAGCGCGTTACCTATAAGCAATTGATTGGGAAGCAGGGAGAGGCGGAAACGCAGCCCTGCTAAGCGGCAGGGACGCGGAAAACGGAAGGTTTAGGTTTTTCGCTTTGGCTTTGGTCCGCGCTTGTTGGGGTTCAACGCGGACTGCTTGCGCTGTTCTTCGATTCGTCTCTTGATCTCCGAGTGAGGCACAGATAGCACCATCTTCATCGCATTCTTAAATCTGTCGAATGCTTCCTGGCCTTCGATCATCTCCGTGTGGGGCTTCATGCTTTTATGATGACACATGAGTTATAGTTTTAACGGAGGGGTTGACGCGTTGGTTACGTCATGCCGCCTGATAAGCGGTCGAACGCTAGTCGTTCCGGGGGTTCAATTCCCCCTCCCTGTTTCAGGGATCTGTAAGAAGGACGCCTTCGACGAATAGCACTACGGGGTCCGTTTGCCACTCGCGCCGATGCTTCCGTCTGGCTTTCTAAACATGTGGTACGTAGCTAGCAGGCGCATCCGTTGCTCTTTCTCGTTATACTCCATTAAATCGTAAACGTGGCTCAGTGTTCCCGGTTCTTGATTGCACTCAGGGGAGGCGAAGTTACATGATCGCTCCACCCGCTGATTGGTTCGCCTGTCTAGCTCAGCCGCGAACACGGGATCGTTGAATATCCGATACAGTTCCTGTTTTCCTACTTTTTGAGCGATAATGAGACCAGCGGGCGGTTTCAACATGAGCGAGATCTCAGATTACATGCGGTCGGCGGTTGGCCATTATGTTGGTCGAGAGATTGACGTTGATGATTTCCGTCAAGCATTCGCTAGCGCGTATTTTCATATCAGGACTAGCGCGCCTGAGGATCAGGAAGCCAACGGCCTTGCAAGTGGTTTGATGCTGTTCGTCGCGGAGTTTTCCAGTGGTCATCGTTCGGAAGTTTCCCTGCGTAAGGAATTGGCGAATGCCATCCGCCCTTTTGAACAATTGATGGTTGAAGTATCTCCTGGAAATGCTGCGAAGTCAGCAAACAGTCACACATACAGGATTCGCGATAGTGCCCAAAACCAAGCTTGTGAGACAATTTCCGGTCAGGCGTGTGTTTCACATATACAGATAAACGCTGAAGCATTGGAGGCCAGATTGGATATCAAACGCCGCCCTCAATATCATTTTCAGAGTGCTGTGCCGGAACCCTGTGTAGCGTGAAGACGAACCTAGCTACTTCATGGTTGTCGATATGGAGAGTGGCATAGTGGACCCCCATTTGCTTTTGTAGAACAGCCACTTGCGCAATGATATTGATGCCACGCGGAGCGACTGGGAATATCAAGGCCATCTGAGAAAGATCTGTAATCAATTTCTTACCGATTGGAGTTTTATCGCCGTCAGGTCGAATGAGGAAGATTTCTGCTGTATGGGTTTCCTTATCCTCAACGTTGAACTTCGCCATTCCAACTACGGTTAGTTCCACATAGGCGTGTTCCGGAGGAACTCCAGGCGGTAATGCTGAGCAAGCTACGACGTCGGTAATTCGGATAGCACTAAAGACACTATCCTCGTTCAGAAGTTTTTCGCAGCAAAACAGAGTAGCGGAGACTAGGGCCATTTGGATAGCGTCCAGGTTAGTTTATCACAACGTGTCAGGCAAGTATATTAGTGCCCAAGCGAAAGAGGAACCCGGCGGACTGGGCCGCCGGAAGCGGGTCCGTTTTGCGCGGTCTTCTTTAGAAGAGAATCTTCATCGCCAACTGAATTGTTCGCGGCGAAGACCACTCCGCCGTAACCTGGCCGAACGCACTGCTGCTGGGCGTGGTGTTCGGGCCCAAAAACTGCGGATGATTAAACGCATTGATTCCCTCCGCGCGTAACTGCACCTGAAACCGTTCGCGGATTAGCGTGTTCTTGATCAGTCCCAAGTCAATGTTGTTTGTGCCGGCTGCGCGGATTCCTGAAAAGCGGCTGCTCAATTTCTGCAGATTCGAAGCAGGTTGCGCCGCTGAGTTGCGCTCAAAGCCGGCGTCCACATTGAACCAGCGGTCCACGGTGCGCTGACCGTCCGGGATTACAATGTTCGCCAGATTCCCATTGAATATTGCGTTACCAAAGCCCAGCGGCGGACCGGTCTGCGCCTGGTAGATCGCGGATGCCTGCCAACCGCTGATTGCCTTGGAAGCGAATCCCTTCCACGTTCCGCCCCAGACCTTGCCTTTCCCGAACGGAAGCTCATAAACCCCCGATATCGCGAGCCGGTGGGTGCGGTCCTGGTCTGAGATCACTTTCTCGGGCATGGGATCGCCGGCGTTTAAGTAAGTGCGTGCTTCCATCAGCTTCGACCATGTCCAGGAGACCGTCGTCATGAAGCCGGCGGAATATCGCTTTTCAAACCGCGTCTGCATGGAGTGATACCACGAGTAGCCTTGGTTTGTATCCATCATCACGCCGGTGAACTGCGGGTACGGAAGCAACAACTGCGATCGGGCCACAGTGGTTCCTGCCAGGCTGGTCCCCGGGAGCAAGGGATAGAAAGGATTCGGTACCTGCGCATTGAGCAGGTTAATAGTTGGCTGGTCACGGACTGCCGACGTGCTCAAGTATTGATCGGGCAGCGCGTCCAGGTTGCGGCTGATCCGCTGCCGCACCCCTCGGTTTCCGGCGTAAGAAACTTCCAGCACCGATCCGCCCGGCAAACTGCGCTGCACCGCGAATTGCCAGCGTGCCATATAGGGCGCACTCAGGTTTGGATTGAAGAAGCTTACGCTCTGCCCGAGGTTCGTGCTCAAACCGTTGCCCGCGCCTACAGAAGGCAGCAGGCCATTCGGAAACGGATTTGCCAATGTCCCCAGGTAGTGCTGGCCGTTGTCGAGCGACGGGACCAACTGCGTAGTCTGCGTGAAGCCCGTCTGAATCACATCGAAGTTCGGAACTCCGTTGGGCTCGAAATAGATGCCGAAGCCGGCGCGGATCACCGTCAACGGCGTGAGGGAATAAGCCAGACCGGCGCGCGGCATGAAATTCTTCTTGTTGTACTTCCAAAGCGTCCGCGGGTTCCCGTTCACATTGGCGAAAGTAAGGCCGCCCATCACGTGGAACTGATCGGGGGAAACCTGCGGGATGGGGCCGGCGGCGTAAGCAGCCTTGACGGCGGCCTGAATTGGACTCGCCGCACTGAAATCGAATCCCTCGACGCTGCGGTCGAACCGCTCCGTCATGGGAGACGGCAATTCATAACGGAGCCCCATGCTGAGGGTCAGGTTGCGGCTGACCTTCCAGTCGTCCTGGAAGTAGGCGGCAAGAATCTTCGCCTGCTCGGCGTAGTTAGCACTCACGGGGAGACTGCCGCTGGTGGGCAGTCCATATAGCAGGCTGGCGAGCCCCTGACCCATGGGTGAACTGCCGGAGGTATCGAACGGTCCGCGAGTCCAGTTAGTGCCGAAAGTGAGTGTTCCGGAAGATGTGCCGAGGTCGGTGGAGTTCCTTTTATAAATTCGATACCCGAGGCCTCCGCGGATGGTGTGCGTGCCATGGATCTTCGTCAAATTCACCGCGAAATCGTGGGCGTCTACCGGGTTCCAGCTCTGGTTTTGTACTGAGAAGGACGAGTATCCGGTGGTATCGATACGCGGGAGCCGCAACAGGCGATGGTCAATTGCATTGATCTGGTTGATGAAGGTGGACGAGAATCCCAAGCCTGCCAGATCCCAGCCCGCCTGATCGGGGACCAGACCATCAATGTACCGGGTGTAGCTATAGCGGGTGTTAATGAAGAACTCGGGGGATACGGTGTAAATGTGATCGATGGCAGCGCCCCGATTGTATCGGGAAAGCAGGTGGCCGACCGCGTCGTGATGGCGCTGGTCCTGTATTCGCAGGTTCCTGGTGACATCCGCGCGCACAAAGAAGCGCTGCTTCTCTGAAATGGTGTGGTCGATCTTTACGATGTGGTTGAAGAAGGTGTCGTGGGAGTTTCTGCCGTTGGTGTAGTTGTTGACCCCATCGATATTTCCGGGAAGGTTCGGATTATCGAAGAGAGCGGCGGCTTTGGCGCCCGCGGGGCTGATCCGGCTGGCCGGGATACGGTTGTTGGGCAGCGGTTGGCGGCTGTAGAGGCCGCCCGCGGCGGGGGCAATGGAGTATGGGTCGTAGATCTGATACTTCGCGCCCAGCGAAAGCAGGTTTGAGAAATCACCGGCTCTTTGGGCCGCCGTGGGCACCGCTTCATAGCCGATGGAGACCGGGTCGAAGGTCCGGATGCCTTCGTAACCGTACATGAAAAATGTCTTGTTACGCCCGTCGTAGAGCTTGGGAATGACGACAGGACCACTCACGCTGCCTCCCCATCGATGTGATTTAAACGCAATCTTGGGCGAACCAACGCGGTTCAGGAAGAAGCGGTTCGCGTAGAAGAGCGGGTTCTGGTTGAAATAATACGTTTGGCCGTGAAGCTCATTCGTTCCGGATTTCAAGCTCATGTTGACGGTGACTCCGCTCATGTAGCCATAACCCGCATCGAACGATGCCGTCTGCACCTTCACCTCCTGCACAACACCCGGCGGCGGCGAATAGGCGAACCCGGCGTTGGCGTTATTCATGGCGCCGTCAAGCAGGAATTGGGCAGTGCCGATTCGCGTGCCATCGCCCGCGATCGCCGAGCCCGACCCTGTGTCGAACGGGCGAACGTCCTTGGGAAACGATGGCATGAAGAGGACGCCCGGAGACAGCGCGGCCATCGGCATCACGTTGCCGGTCAGCGATGGCAGATCGAGAACAGCCTTGCTGCTTAGCACCTGGCCCATGGATGTGGTGGAGGTATCAAGCAGCGGCGTATCCGCTGTGATCTGGACGCTTTCCGTGGATTGGCCGAGTTCCAGCGCAACGTCTATGGTGATGCGCTCATCCACGCGCACCTGAATTTGAGACCGCAGCGATTTCTTGAAGCCGGCAGCTTCCACGCTCAGCGAGTATGGGCCTGGAATCAGGAATGGCAGCAGGAAGTCACCGGTGGCGTTGGAAGGAGAAGACGTGTGCACACCCGTCGCAGTATTGGTTGCCGTTACCGCGGCGCCGGCGATGGCCGATCCGCTGGGGTCGGTGACACGCCCTAGAATTGCGCTCGGGGCCTGCTGCGCCGACATCTGCATTGGCGCTACGAAAAGCGCGCCGATGATCAGGTATTTCGCTTTCCGGACTTGCATGCAAACCTCCGACGTTGACCCCGGCGACAGCTATGTTTGGTGTGTCTGAGATGCTATCACATTGGCTTAGTGAAGCGCCAATCAAAGGGTAGATGAGTATCAGGGCCATGCTCCGGGTGCGGAAGGCGCTGGTCTTGGTGAGCTCGGGGCAGACACTGCCGAGTCACCAGGATGTGAGACGGAACGAAGCGGAATCCGGTTCGCTGGCCTTAATTTCACGACCGCTTCGCCAGCCGCCGCGTCGCTTTTCCACCAACTCCGTGGAAGCTGAGCTTCTCCAAAATTTTCGCACAAAGATTTAAATTTATCGCCAGTTTACCGCGGTCACGTTCCTCGTCTTAGAGGAAGCGAATTCCCGCTGCAGCGTCGCCGGGCATCAGACAATTCCGCTTGACACCTCTGCCTAGGAAGTGACATAGTCCTGGGAAAGGGCTGCCGGTCAATGTTGACAAAAGTATCGTTTCTCTTCTTGGGCGTAACAACGTTTGGATGGGCCCAAGGAGATTCCGCGGGATTCTTTGAAACACGGATCCGCCCGGTGCTGGCGAACAAATGCTACTCGTGCCACACGAGCACAAAGCTGGGCGGGCTCGAACTCGACTCTCGCGCGAGCTTGTTACAGGGCGGCAAGTCCGGTCCGGGCTTCGTTCCGGGCAAGCCTTCCGAGAGTCTGCTGATGAAGGCCGTCAGGCAAACCGGCTCGCGTCTTAAAATGCCGATGGGAGGCGCGAAGCTGAACGATGAAGAGATTGCCGACTTGGCCCATTGGATCGAAATAGGAGCGCCGTGGCCCGAAAGCATGCAGCCGGGTTCGACCAGAAAGGCCCAAAAAGGCTTTGTACTTACTCCCGAAAAGCGAGCGCTTTGGTCGCTCCAGCCAGTGCGGAAACCCGACCTGCCTCTGGTGAAGGATTCGGCTTGGGTGAAAACGCCAGTCGACAATTTCGTCCTGGCCCAGTTGGAACAACGCGGGTTGAAACCGCTGGGGCCGGCCAGCCGCCGGGTTCTGATCCGCCGCGCCACATATGACCTGACGGGCCTGCCGCCGACGCCCGAGGAAATTGAAGCTTTCGAAAATGATACGGCCTCCAATGCATTCGCCAAGCTGGTCGATCGCCTGCTGGCATCTCCGCATTACGGCGAGCGATGGGGACGGCACTGGCTGGATGTGGCGCGTTACACGGATGGAGACGGGCCGGAGGATAAACCCAAGCCGAAGGCGAGGGGAGCAAGAGGGATGACGTTCACAGGATTCGGAATGACCCGTGACGGTTACGCGAATACCTGGCGGTACCGTGATTGGGTGATTGACGCGTTCAATCGCGACATGCCGTATGACACCTTCGTCAAAGCGCAGATCGCCGCCGACCTGCTGCCGGGAAACAAGCAGGAATCCCAGCAACTGCTTCCTGGTCTTGGGCTGTTCGGTCTCGGCCCCTGGAACACAGGCGATTGCGTGGTTTACAGCGAATCCCGGGCGGAAGAGCGCGACTCCCAGATCGACGTTCTGTCCAAGGGTTTCCTCGGCCTGACTGTGACATGTGCGCGTTGTCACGACCATAAATACGATCCGATTTCGCAGAAGGACTACTATGCTCTGGGCGGCGTCTTCAACGCTTCCGGCTACGCTGAATACAATCTGGCGCCGGACGATCAAGTCACAAAGGCCCAGGCGTATCAAGCGAAAGTGCGGGCCAAACAAGGCGCCGTCGGCGAATTCCTGGAAACGAGCGCGGTTGACGTAGCGGAGTCGCTTGCGCGGCAGACTTCCCGCTACATGCTGGTCAGCCGTAAAGTCCTCCAAAGCAAATCCAAATTCGACCCGGCTGCGGTTGCGGCCGAAGAGAGACTGGATCCGCAGGTGCTGCAGCGGTGGGTCAAGTACCTCTTAACGAAAGAGAGACAGCATCCGCATCTGCGAGATTGGGATACGTTGCCGGCGCATGGCGGGAGTGATGCGGAAGCGCAGCGTCTGGCCGGACAATTTCAGAAGCTGGTGCTCGCGATCATCGCCGAAAAGAGAGACGTCGAAGCGGCCAATCGGGAATTGAAGAAGAATTACAAGCCCGATCCCAATGAAGCTAGTGTTCTGCTGCCTGGCGACCTGATGCAATTCGAGCTGTTTCAGTTCAAGCACAATCTAATCGAAAAAGTGATCGCGCAGAACAGTTATTACGTCTGGCTGGACGTAGTGCAGGGGCCGCCAGCCGGCCGGATTGACGACTACGGCAAGCGAAACGGAATTCTTGAATTCAAGGATGAAGAACTGCTGCGGTTCTTCACCCCCGATCAAAAGGCCAAATTGGAATCGCTCGAACAGGAAGTCGAGGCCCTCCGGAAGACCGCACCGCCGGACTATCCGTACGTGATGGGACTCGGAGATACGTCGAAACCGGCCAACATGAAGCTGAACTTTCGAGGCAACCCGAACAACCTGGGACCGGAAATTGCGCGTGGTTTCCCGGCGGTCTTGGCGGGTACCGATCGGGATCCGGCGCCATTCACGCAGGGCAGCGGAAGGCTGCAGTTGGCGGAAGCAATCGTGCGCCATCCACTGGCGGCAAGGGTAATGGCGAATCGCATCTGGATGGAGCATTTCGGCCGCGGCATTGTGGCCACTACCACTAACTTCGGAGTGATGGGCGAGAGGCCATCCCATCCGGAACTGCTGGATTACCTGGCCAAGCGTTTCGAGGAGAGCAAGTGGTCGATCAAGGCCATGCATCGCGAAATCATGCTTTCCTCCACTTATCAGTTGAGCTATGGAAACGCCGGCAAGAACACGGCCGCCGATCCCGATAACCGCCTGTTGTGGCGAGCCAATCTGCGCCGTCTGGATGCGGAGGAACTGCGCGATTCGCTGCTGTTTGTTGCCGGGGCCCTTGATGAGCGGTTGGGGGGACCGGGCCAGAGCCTGAACGAGCCGAACAACAAGAAGCGCACCGTTTACGGCAGGATCTCCCGCGGTAACCCGAATCGCGTGCTGCGTCTTTTCGACTTTCCGGATCCGAACGGCGGAATTGATCAGAGAAGCGCCACCAACATTCCGCTGCAAGGACTCTTTTTCATGAATAGCGATCTGATCTGGCAGGAGGCGGGCGTGGTGGCCAGCCGGTTGGGCATTGAAGAAGGGGATGCTGTTTCCATACAGAAGGCGTATCGGCTGTTGTTCGGGCGGCAAGCCAGACCGGAAGAAGTGCAAGCCGCGGTTGAATTCCTGGCCTCCGCCGGCAATGGCGCCGGCGACAGGCAGCCGGCATGGCAGCAATTCACTCAGGCCCTGCTCAGTTCCGGAGAGTTCAACTACATCAACTGACCGTCATTATGGACAAACCAAATCCTTCTCACATCATGGGCCGTCCAATCAGCCGCCGCCAGGCGCTGGGAATGGTCGGCGCCGGCTTCGGGTTGGTTGGCCTGGCGGGCAGCGCGTCAAGCACTTCGCTCCAGGCCGCCAGTGTTGCCGGTCCAGCTTCGCCGCTGGCTCCCAAATCACCGCAATTTCCCGCCAAAGCGAAGCGCGTGATCTATCTTTTCCTAAGCGGCGGGCTGTCTCACATAGACTCTTTCGACCGCAAGCCGCTGCTTGATAAGTACGACGGCAAGCCCATGCCGTATGCCAAGCCGGAAACCCAATTCGCCACCGGGAACCTGATGCGCTCGCCGTTTGAATGGAAGCAATATGGGCAGAACGGAACATGGGTAAGCGAGCTTTTTCCCAATGTCGGACCGATGATCGACGACTTTACACTCATCCGGTCCATGTATACCGACATTCCCAATCATCCTCCTTCGCAGTTGATGATGACCACGGGTTTCAGCAGGCCCGGACGGCCCTCCATGGGATCGTGGGTGAGTTACGGCCTGGGTACGGAGAATCAGAATCTGCCCGCATTTGTCGTGCTTGCGCCGGGCGGCGACAATACCCGCTGGAGCTCCGGCTTCCTGCCCGCCATCTACCAGGGCACCCTGGTTTCAGACGTGGAGAGCGATCCGCGGAAACAGATCCAGTACCTCTCCAACCCGCGTCTCAGCAGGGACCAGCAGCGGCGGGAGCTAGATTTCATCCGCGGCATGAACCAGCGGTTTTTGGGTGATCTTCAAAAGGCTCCTGAGCTTGAAGCCACCATTCAGTCCATGGAAGTTGCGTTTCGCATGCAGACCGAAGCTCCGGAGGTGTTCGACATCCGGAAGGAAAGCAAGGCTACACTGGCGCGCTACGGCGAAGGCGATTTTGCGCGCGGCTGCCTAATGGCCCGCCGCCTGGTGGAGGCTGGTGTCCGCATGGTGCAGGTCTACTACGGCGTGAAGCAGGAGTGGGACCAGCACGAAGACATCATGGGACACAAAGAGCATGCGCGGAAGTGCGATCCGGCCATTGCCGCGCTGCTGCAGGATTTGAAAGAGCGGGGGCTGCTGGAAGACACGCTGGTGATTATCGGCACTGAATTCGGACGCACGCCGGTGGTAAACCTGGGCGGATTCCAATCCATTCACAACGGACGCGACCACAATCACTATGGCTTCTCCGTGCTGCTGGCGGGCGGCGGCACGAAGCCCGGCCTGATCTACGGCGCAACGGACGATTTCGGTTTCAAAGTGGCTAGGAATCCGATGCACGTGCATGACCTGCATGCCACCTGTCTGCATTTGCTCGGCTTCGATCATGAAAAACTGACCTATCGTTATAGCGGCCGTGATTTTCGATTGACCGACGTGGAAGGCTCCGTCGTGAAAGACATACTGACCTAGTCTGGTTAACCTCAGGCAGGTGAGCCACACAGTCGTCAAGGAGGCTGAATGAGGCAAGTTCTTCTGTTGTCGATCGTCGCGCTAGGTTGGTCTTCCGCCATGCGGGCGCAAAGTTCGGCCGAGTTCATTGGAACGGTGACCGATCCATCCGGCGCCCCGGTCGCAGGGGCCAAGGTCACCACTACCGAGGCGGCTACCGGACTTCAGCGCACCGCCACCACTAGTGGAGAAGGCTTCTACACGCTTCCGTCCATGCGCCCGGCCGCTTACAAGATGAGTGTGGAATCGCCCGGCTTTCGAACCTCCATCGAGTCGGGAGTCACACTGGAAGCCGATCAGAAGGCCACTGTCAATTTCAAGCTGGAATTGGGTGCGGTGTCGGAAACAGTTTCGGTTCAGGCATCCACGTCCCAGGTGGACACCTCAACCGGGACCATCCGGCAGGTTGTCGATACTTCACGCATTGTGGAACTTCCTCTCAACGGCCGCAATGCCGCCACACTGACGTTGACGGTAGCGGGCGCGGCACAAGCGCCGTTGAGTGGAGCGGATCAGGGGTCCGGCAAAACCTTTCCCGGAGCCGTAGCCTATTCGGTTAACGGCAGCCGTCAAAACGAAACGAGCTACATGCTGGATGGCGCTAACAACATGGACTCCTACTCGAACGTGAACGCGCCATTTCCCTTCCCGGACGCCTTGCAGGAATTCAGCGTGCAGACCAGCAACTACAGCGCCGAATACGGGCAGAACGCCGGTGGCGTGGTCAATGTAGTCACCAAGTCGGGAACAAATCAATTTCACGGAGACTTGTTCGAATTTAATCGGAACGCGGTGTTCAACGCACGCAACTATTTTGCCGCTGCCCGCGATCCGCTCAAAAGGAACCAGTTTGGCGGCACGGTTGGCGGCCCGGTGGTTCTGCCTTTCTACAATGGACGCGACAAAACGTTCGTCTTCTTCGGTTACCAGGGTACGCGCATCAGCACCTTCCAAGGCGGGTTGAGCGCGTTCATGCCAACGGCCGCGAACCTGCAGGGTGACTTTTCCAATGTGTCGACTGTAAACCCGAACAACCCGCTGGGACGGGCGATTGCCATTGTGGATCCGGACACTGGCCAGCCGTTCCCCGGTAATCGCATTCCGCTGAGCCGCTTCGACCCGGCTTCTCAGGGTTTAACCAAGTACTTGCCCGTCGGCGTTGGAAACGGCAGCGTCTTTTACACCCTGCCGAATAAGCAGTCCTTCAACGAAGAGATTGTGCGCGTCGACCACTCTTTCGGTGAGAAGGACCGGCTGACGGGCCGTTATTACGCAAACACCTTCTCTACTCCGTCCGTCTGGGATCCGAAATTCGCGGTTGCCTATGTGGATAGCGTGGATTTCTTCATGCAGAACGCGATGGTGCAGGAGACCCACATCTTCCGCCCGAACCTGCTGAACGATTTCAGGCTGGGTTTTCTTAGCGAGCACAATAAGCGTATCG
>JANXXV010000921.1 GCA_025350445.1 Bryobacteraceae bacterium
GACATGCTGGCGGGTGGAGACGTCGCTGGAATCCATGAAGTGGCCGGCGAGCACGATGATGTTGCGGACGAACGGATACTGGTCGTCGGTTCCGATGATGGCGATGTCTTCTTCCCGGCCTCCGATGCGGATGCGGTCGAAATTCGTCATGACGGGCGTGGCCGCGGTGATCTTCGAACCGAGTTGCTGGCGGATCGCTTCCAGGTCTGTAAGCTTTACATAATCGGCTTCCACCTGCGTGGCGGTCTGGCTGCCGGCTTCGTAGTTGGCGTAGATGAGATTGGAGCCGATGCCGCGGATTTGATCGAGAATGTAATCCTGACTGGTTAGCGAGATAGTGACCACGAGGATGACCGAAGCGTTTCCGATTACCAGGCCGAGCGCGGTTAGGAATGTGCGGATTTTATTGGCGCGAAGCGCGTGAAGGCTGAATCGGAGAGCTTCGGCAATTTGCATTACAGGGGCTGGTGACCTGTCAACAGGGCGACCCGGGGGTCGCGCGCGGACCAGGGCGTCCGCCCTCCGTGGGGATTAGACCGGACGGCATGATTAAGCGCCGGACGCCATTTTGAGGAGCTTGTGCGCCTCTTCGCGTGAGGGGTCTTCCGGGGTGAGCGGCGCTTTCAAGTAGCGCTGCAGCAGCGTCTTTGCCGCTTCCAGATTCCGCTTGTTCCTGATGTACGTATCGGCTTTGGCGAAGAGCAGTTTTGGATCGTCCGGCGCGATTCTCTGCGCCTGCTCGAAGACAGCGTCACTTTCCTGAGCCCTGCCCTGCTTGGCCAGGAATTTGGCGAGATCGATCACCCGGCCCACCTGACGCGGTGCAATATCGAGCGCGCGGCGGAGGTGCTGCTCAGCCGTACCGAATTCCTTGCGATGCTCGGCTATGACGGCCAAGGCGTACTGATATTCGGCCGCGTCGAGTTTGCCGATGGTCCTTGAAAGTGCGTCTGCCTTGTCCAGGCCGCCGCCCAGGAAACCCGGGGCCTCTATGTAGTATTCGAAAAGATCGTTGATGGCTTCCTTATTTTTCGGATCCAGCGCGATCGCCTTTTCAAAACTTTGCCTCGCCTTGGAGGCATAGCTTGGAGCAGTGACGAAGGACGAAGTTTCCGCGCGGCGTCCGTAGGTCTTGCCGAGCCAGTGGTGGTAGACGGAACTGTTGGGATCGGCCGAAATCGCCTTTTCGAAGTACTCTTGCGCCTTTTTGAACTCCCCCAGCATGAAGTAGTTCCTGCCGATGGCTTCCTGAACCGGCGGGGTGGCCGCCAGAGGCAAAAGGACGGTTAAGGAATCGGTATATTGGGTTCGTTCGTAAGCTGGTTGGCACGCTCGAGATCCGCCGGACCGGCCGGCAACATCACCGCAACTAGAAATAAACAAGCAGCGAGCGAGCGCATTGGGAAGCTTCGAACACCCCTGAGATTACGTACTCTTAACATTCTACACTACTTTGGATGCAACATGGTTTGAAAAGGATACGTCAGATATACTGAATGCGGATTGGGTAGAGTAGAGTCGAGGTGTGACGCAGTGGTTTAGATGCGGCCTATCTGTTGACAGACCCTTTCGTCTGTCGGTGCCTCACGAGCCCCATCATACGCCGTTTTCACACCCCGCTCATCGAACCGGACGGGCGAGCTAATTCATCCGGCTCTCGGAGAAAGGTTCACGAGTTCGCCCACTGAAAGCTGCGGGTCCGCGTGGTCAGGCGGACGAGTCCCGGCATATCGTGTAGGTGGGCATCCGAAAAGCTATTGGCTTTCTATCCGCAGTTCTATTCTCGCATCGGCTTCGTTCACGAGTTCCGGCCATTGTCACCGGCTGAGGTTCGCCAGATGTTACAGCGTCGGTGGACGCCGCGCAGTGTCACACTTCCCAGCGATTCCATTGATGCCGCGGCGGTCGCATCGATCATCCGCATTATCGGGGCAACTTCCGGCTCCTGAACCGTCTGCTCACCCAAATTGAACGCATTCTTGAGGTTAAGGCGCTACAAGGTGACAAAAACGTTGTGCAAGCCGCCCGCGAGAGCCTGGTGATCGGACAGGTCTAAAAACAGTTCAACTTGGGAGACAACAAAGCGGGACGATTCGAAGCATCTACCCACGGGGCATTAAGGGCAGTCCCGAAACCTACCCTCTGTGAGACATTCGGAGACCGGCGTAAACAAGGCATGGGACTTCGGCTTCGAGTTTCCGCTTCGGGCCGACGGCTAAAGTGATATCCTAATACACGACTTTCGGTTCCTTGTGAGGTGTCTATGAAATTCCACATCGGAAGTGCAGCCATGGCCGTCACCGTATTGTTGACGCCTATTGTGTTTGCTCAGACGAATGGTTTCTTGGGTATAGTTACATGGGAAGACGGCCAGCCAGCTAAGAAAGTGATGGTCAAGATTGACGGAACAAAGATGGACCGAGTGGATGTTAAGGCACCACACATAAAAAGAACAACAGACAAAAATGGACGCTATCGCATCTACGGCCTGCCACTCGGGGTATACGATCTCAGTGTCGAAGTTGGGGGAAAGCAAATGGACAAGGTGCCCCGTGTGAGGCTTCGTCTTCCTGCATCATCAAGCCCAGCGTACACGACAATGACGCGCGAGACCGTGACCACTTCCACACCGACGTCCACATCCTCCAACACATCCATTACGGCGCAGGATACGCCTGCTTACCACGGAGGGCAGCCCGATGCGGTAATCAACTTTGTTCTGAAAGGCGGGCCAGTAAACCAACGAAAGTAGCGAGCCTTCGCCACTGATGACGGACGATTAGTACACGGTGTCTTTCGTCGTCCAAGCAATCATCTCTCGTCTCGCAATGGACTCCTTTCGGGATGCCAGCCTGACGCAAATTGCAAAAACCTTCGTTTCTGCAACGAACCGCGCGATTCCATATTCTGTGGATTACTGCATGTCAACGTCAAATAGAAGTGTCCTACCGATTATGGAGCTGCTTTGCGAAGCCAAAGCTGGCTTCGCAAAGCGTGACCGAGGCGATCGACACGACACCGGCGGGAAGAATGATTGATGCAGATGGTCGGGGCATTCGCCGAATTCGAAAGGGTCATGCGCGGGAACGAACGAAGGCCGGACTGGATTCTGCTCTCCAGGAAGGGCGGATCGGCGGACGCCGGCCAAAGCTGACGCCTCAACAGCAGTCCGAGATCAGGAAGATGGTTTCAAAAGGCGACAAGACGGCAGCCGACGCTACTCACCATTCAAAGTCCACCCTGCCACTGTCTTGCGGCTCCTGGCGCGGGCTTACGCCAAAGAGCGTGCAAAATTTTACGCCAGTTCATTTGCAAAGTGACAGGTATAGTATTCTGGATCTTGCAGATCGCACAATAAGTTTAGGAGGTCCCAAAACCCTATGAAAGCAACGAGACGATACCTGCCAGGTTTAGCCCTGTATTTATTCGCGTTTACTGGCAGTGCGCTGGCGCAGACATCTTCCCTTGAAGGGATTGTGAAAGGAGAAGACGGTCAACCGCTGAAAGACGCGCTGATCAACATCGACCGCAAGGACATCAAAGGTCATTACCAGGTTAAGACGAAGAAGAAGGGCGATTATTTCCACGCCGGCCTGCCGCTTGGGACCTACAAGGTCACGCTGGTGGTGGAAGGCAAGGAACGGGACTCGGTTGACAATGTGAGGACGCGGCTGGGCGATCCGCTGCCGATCAATTTCGACCTGCAAGGACAGAAGGCGAAAGGTGAGGCCCAGGCGAAGGCGGTGGAAGCGGGCACCTTACCGCCGGAGCAGGCTCGGGATATGACACCGGAGCAGAAGGCGGCGCTGGAAAAGCAGATCAAAGAACGCTCCGGGGCGATGAAGAAGAACAAGGAGTTGAACGATTCCTTCAATCAGGGCATGGAAGCGTTGAAGAGCAAGCAGTTCGACGTTGCGGTGACGGCGTTCAACAAAGCAGCCGAAATGGACCCGAAGCAGAACGTGATTTGGGGCAATTTGGCGGAGACCTATTCTGAGCTGGCGAAGACCAAAACCGGAGCCGAGAAGGACGCGGCGTTGAACAAGGCTACCGAAGCCTATCAGAAGGCGATTGAGCTTCAGCCGACCGATGCCAGCTACCACAACAACTATGCGCTGGCGCTGGCCCGGCTGAATAAGTTCCCCGAGATGCAGGCGGAGTTGAACAAGGCGGTGGAACTGGATGCGCCGAACGCGGGACGCTACTACTACAACATGGGCGCGGTG